>JAFYIW010000077.1 GCA_017538465.1 Victivallales bacterium | reverse complement strand
TTTGCAGACCCGCTGGATATTGGAAAGAGCGGCCGTGCGGAGCTTGTTCTGCATGTCAAACGCCGTAGGTTTTGCAATTCCATGGGTAGTGGTTGCATCGCCACTTGGCCACTTATAAACCGAAAGAGGGAATCCTGTCTCACTGTTCTTAGCCCTTTCTTCCAGCTCATCAAACCACTGCCAGTTCGTATGATTGTGGTTGCAACGCGGATCCTGAGCAACCAGCCAGGCAATCGGACGGTACCCCGGATCATAAACATTTCCCCAAGGCAAATAAAATCTGTCTGCATCTTTCTTCCAATGAATGATATGAGAATCTCCATTGGCGTATGCCAAGTCCGTCAGCCTGGGAGAGCCGCCATCCATGTTTGCAGTCATCACGAGGATGTCGGTGATCTGCAACCAAAGGCCGGCGCGTTGGATATTACTTGAAATGACGGTTCCCGACATACACCCTGCAGGGAAATTGGCCTCGAAATCAATCGCCGTGTCGTTGACTTCACGCTCCGCAAGTTGGCCAGAAAGCAGAATCTCCTGGTCAATCACAAAATTCGCCGCATTATTGGAGAAATCCATGCTCCCGCCGTCCTGCACGTCTGGGTAACCATTAGGCAAGTTGATTGGCGTCGTCGAACGAGTATAATAATCGTAAACCCAGTAGGAAGTCCCTCCGGCGTTTACGGTATGTCTCCCGGCGAACCAGGGATTGATTCTGCCCCGGATGACCACGCGGACTTTCTCCGGCAAGTCGATTTCCTCATTGAAGTAGTTCTGGAGCACCACGCGAACATGCGCGGTGGTCGTGCCATCGCCCGTGAAACTCCAACTGCTTCCTGTCTGGCCGGCGATCCAGTTGACATAGGTCAACTCCAGTCCCACGCCGATGACGGCGGGGGTCCTCTCGTTGCCGCAGGCGTCGTCGACGAGGATGTCTCCGGTCGTCACGTCAATCGGGGTGTTGAAATCCAGCCGCTCCACTCCGGCATTGTTCGCCGTTGCCTGATAGGTGATGAAATCATCGGAGTCGCAGAAGTCCACGAGGTTGGCGAAGACCTGCGGGGTGGTGTCGATGACGTTGTCATCTTTGTCCTTGCCCTGGAAAAGCTTGTCGCCAGCCGTATCCTCGTGCAGCGCGGCGCCGAGGATGTCCTCGAAATTCGTGCCAAGGTAGTCTTCCACTGACTTCTGGGGATCCGCCGTCAGCTCGTCTTCCAGCTCGTCGCTGATCGCATCCCACTTTTTCCGGGAGGGGAAGGCGAGGTTGATTTTGGGGCTGTCGGTGGAGCAGTCGCCAATCTCGGCCTCGGTGCCGTGGAAGAGGACCTCGCGGTCATCGGCGCCGCCGTTGAGGCAATACAGGTGCCAGAAGTCCAGCAACGGGTCGTCCGCGTCGTTTTCATCCCACACGGCGGCCAGCAGACTGTCGTAGTTGAACCATTTGGGCGGGTGGTCATTTTCGCCGATCTTCAGCAAATCGGCCAGGTCATCGACTTCTTCCGAAATCCGCCATTCCTGCGGATGCAGACCATACTGGAGGGTCTTCTTCTCCTTGTACTTGCCGTCGTCCTTCACTTCGTCGATTTCGCCGTCCGTGTAATGATATCCCGCGATGGCGAAGGTGCTGCTTCCAGGGGTTTCCAAGTCATGGCCAGGGTGGTTGCTGACATCGAGCTGGCCGTCATCCACAATGGGCACGTGATTGTCGTTGCTTCCCTCCGTCGCCAAGACAATTCGGTTGAGGTTGAACTTGCTGCCCTCGGAGAGCATCAGGAAGGCGTAGCGCCCATTGACGTGATTGTCCGAATCCAGAATGTTCCGATAGGTCAGGCGGGTGTCCGGATTATCCGTGAGCACGCTCTTAAAATTACTGGTTGACGCTTCGAGGAACTTTCCAAGTTTGGTTCCGGCAATCAAGGAATAGGGCGATGAATCAAGACTGCCCTGATTGTCATCATCATGGGTATAGAGGATGGACTGCAGCTGCCGCGCGTCGGGATCACTACTCAAGGAGCCGGGGGCGGCCTGGAGGTATGGGTTCTTCACCAGATTTCCCAGATCCGAATCGGTCAGGAAATTCCCCACGTATGGCTGATAGTCGTACTGAAGATCGCTTACGGTGGAATTGGCGGGCTTGTTCGCGGTGATTTCGCTCTGGAGATAATACGCCACCGCCTCGGCGCGGGCGGCGGCGGACTCGGCCACCAATGACGCATTGCCGCTGTCGGCATTGGCCATGGCAATGGTGCGGGCATTCTGGCTGGTGGCGACGAAGACCAGCGCCAGCACCAGCACCAGCGTGAGGATGCCCAACGTGATCAGAATCGCCGATCCCTGCTCGCTATGATGGAAAGCAAGTTTTTTCATAATTAGCAATTGGCAATTGGCAATTGGCAAGGAAGGGCCAATTCTCAAATGCCAGTGAAACTATTTGCCGCCGTCAAGGAAGAAAACGCGGGAGAAGGTCCGGTTCATCGTCGAACCGTCCTTGCTGGTGCCATTGGAAAGCTCCTCCGGCACCTGGACCGTCATCGTGACGCGGATGAACTTCGGCAAAGCCGTGTTGTCGGCGTCGCCCGGAGCCTGGACCTTGAATTCAGTGACATTCTCGGCGACCAGGTAGTCTTCATCGGAGATGGTTTCCGCCGGCAGCCCGAAGGCCGCGGCATCGGCGGGGGCGTCCGTCTCCCCCACCTTGGACCAGACGGCGGCGGCGGTGCGCTGCCGATAGAGCTTCTTCCCGGTGGAGTCGTAGTAGTACATCACGCCGTAGATGGCGCCGTCGTCGTCATCCTGGTCCGTGACGAACAGGCAGAGCTGACTTAGACTGTCCATCGAATTCAAATTGGCCTTCGGAGGGGGATCGCAGTGCCAGCCCATTATGGAATCCATATCCTCGTCCTCCGGAATGACGACGATCTGCTGGAAATCCTCGTCCATCAGGTGGAAGACGGCGTCCGCCTGGTCCGCCATGTAGGTGCGCGCGGCGGAGGCGGCCCACACGCGCTGGGCGGAGATGACGAACTGGAAAAGGAAGCCCATCATGATGACCAGCACGGCGACGGCCACCAGGATTTCCAGCAGGGTGAAGTTGTGTCGGAAATGTTTCATTGCTCTGGTTCGCCCGCGCAACAACGCGGGAGCACGGAACTATCCTTCCGGGACAAAGACGTCAAAGGCGTATTCCGCCGTCTGACGGCGGGCGTATGGCAGCTCCGCCGGCCAGCTCACCTCGAGGTGGAAAGTCGCGGCGCGGGGAATGGCATGGCTCGGCGTGGCCGCCATTTCATCGACGAACACGGGAGTGGCCCACATCCGGACGACGCAGGCGAAATCCTCATAGTCGTCGTCATCGCCATGGGTGAAGAATCCCACACGATAGACGCTGGTGCCATGCGCCTTGATCTCCGTGCCGGAGTTCGCCAGCATCTTGACGTATTGTTCCGTGAGGCCGGAGAACGCCGCGTTGTCCGCGACGGAGTCCACCGTCGACCAGTCGGCCGGCTCGGCGGCGCCGCCCGGTTTGGACTGCGCGGTGTAGCCGCTGGAGCTGTTGATGTTCGACCCGAAGCCCGTCAGGGCCAGAAACACCGCGTTGGTGGACGAGGAGTCCTCGAGGACGGCAAATTTGGTGAAGTGGAGCATCTGGTCCGCGGCCTGGTCGGCATAGAATGCCATGTTGGCGTCACGGGCGGTATTGGCGCCGACGGGGAAGAGTCCCATGATGCTGACCACGCCCACCACGCAGATGCCCATCGCGATGAGCACCTCGACCAGGGTGAAGCAGGATTTGCGCTGTTGGTTTTTCATGGGGCCTAGGGCTGTACGGTTTTGATGCTGCCAGTATAACGGTTGATTTTCGCCGTCAGGTAATTTGCGTCATTTTTCCGTTGAATCGAATCGTCGGTGGTTCCCGTCACCACGCCCTCCGCGACTTTGATCCGGGGGGCCTCCGCACCGCCGACGACCGGCTTTCCGGTCGGGGTGAAGATGACGGCGCAGGACACGCTCCGGTCCGTTGTGCCCAGCACGTTGCCGACCGCGTTACTCTCGTCCTTGACCCCGGAGATGGTCTTTCCGGAGAAGACGGAGTCGTTATGGAAGAAAGCCCCTTTGGGGAGGAATTCCCATTTGGTTCCGGGCACCCAGCCTTTGAACTTGTAGCTGGCGCCGTCTTCTTCCACGTAGCACGAGCGGAAGCAGCTGCGGTAGGAGTTTTCCGTGGCGGGATTCAGGTCGGCGGCCGCGTTCGGGAAGACAATGGCGACATGGCGCCGCCTCGCGCAGGCCTCGACGCGCGCCATGTTGAGCTGGCTGGTGGTCATGCGGAGGCCGTAGGAGACGGCGTTGCCGGTCATCAGGCGGGTGAAGGCCGGCACGACCGCCGCCAAGATGATGCCGATGATCACCGTGACGACCAGTAGTTCGACTAGGGTGAAGGAGCGCTTCATTGAATTGGTCTGGAAAGAGAACGAATTGGGAATTCGGCGGTGCGCGCCTGTTTGCCGGGCCGTTCGTTGGCCGGTGGCGCCATGCGTTCCGCTTTCCCGCGGATCAGTCATCGTCTTCGGCGGTCGCCTCGCCATTCAGCGGGATGAAGCCGGTCGTCTCGCCATAGGCGTTGACGCCCACGGCGTAATAGACGATGGAGGTGTCCGCGGAGGAGTCCTCGTCCACCACCGTGTTGCGCACGACGGATGGCGGTTCAATCTGGAAGAACGGCTTCTTCGAGTCGGTTCGCACGACGAGCACCTTCGACGGCAGCAAGGCGACCTTTGCGGCAAGGTAGTGACAGTCAACGGCGGCGGGAGTGATGCCCCACTCCGTGTTGGCGGCTTCGACGATGCGTTTCGCCGTCATGAGCGGATCTTCGGCGTTGGCCTGTTCAATGATGCAGCAGATGTTCTTTTCGGTCAACGTCTGCGCATCGACATTGGCACGGGTGCCATAGATGCGCACGGAGACCAGTTCCCGCTGGGGATTCTTCCACCGAATCTGGATTTTCTCGTCGCTTTCGGAATCCTCTGCCACCTCAATCGTGGGCTTGGGCAAATCCGGGTTCGCCCGGTGGGACTCCAGAAGCGGCACGACGTCCAGCAGATCCAGCAGGAATGCCCCGGTGGTGCTGATGTCGGTGGCGGCGGTGCTCTCGCGCCAGAGACCGGGCTTGTTCCCCTTTAGGAAAGTCTTCGTCGCATACAGATACGCCCTTTTCGCCTCATCCAGGGCGCTCTTGCGGCGGGCGTCCTCGGCGGGCAGGGTGCTGGCTGCCAGAATCAGCAGCTTCACGGCGGCGGTGGTGGCGCCCAGGGAGACCATGGTGTCCCGCTTGGTGCCGCCCAGCTCCGCCGGCTGCAGCATGTATTCATTCCAGCCGGAAGTCCCCATGATGCGATGGCTCAGCAGCGTTTCAATGATTTTGTCGGCATGCGGCAGTGTGACGCCGTCGGCCACGCTGTGCCACGGCGTTGGAACGGCGCACTGATCCGCCCGTTCCTGCGACATGGGAGAGAAGCAGTTGCTCGCAATGGCCTCGGTCACCAGCAGGTTGGGAACGCCATTGACGGTCCAGAAACCGGTTTCCGGGTCCTGCCAGCCGAGGAGCTCCTCTTCGAGGGCGTCCAGCCAGCCGTCCTCGAATTGCTTCCCCTCCGGGCAAAGCTGGAGCTTCGAGGCGGTCACGTACAGATAGGGCAGCATGGCGACGCCTTTCTGAAGATGGAACCAGTCATTGCGGCTCGCCTCGAGGTACTCCTTCAATCCCTGTATGGTCAAAATGCTCCGGAAGGCATTGTTGCCGGAAAGGAATTTCCAGGGCTTGTCGGCGGGAAGGCCATAATAGAGAATGACCGGCAATTCGTCGTATTCCGGATTGGGGGCGCTGGTGTTGGTCGCCGAATCAAGCCATTTGTCTCGATTCGCCGCCTGAGCAGTGGTCAGCTCCTCGTAGGACATCCCCCCAAACCAGGCCGTTCCGCTGCCATAACAGGAGAAGGTCACATAGAAGCCAGGCTTGCTCTCATCGCCATTCTCTTGGAAATCAATGATTTCTGCCAAAGCCTCCAGCTGGGCCTGCTCGGAATTCGCGGCGGCGGACTGATTGGTGAGCATGATTTGGCGCGGCATCGGCACGTCCACATAGTAGCAATGCCAAGGATAGGTGCCGCGGGTCTTAAATAGGCTGGAGACCTGGGTAATCTTATTGCCATTGTCATCGAAAAGGGAAAATGTCACCGTCGGGGCCCCGAACCACAGATTGCCTCCGGCGTCAATATCCTCCGCCTTAATCCAAATATGGAACCGCAGGACACGCCCCAGCGCCTTTTGAATCTCGGAGTTCGGCAGCACGGGGTTGCTCAGGCGGACGCGCTGGTCATGCAATGACAAAACGCCATTGCCTTTCGCGCGCTCCGGCAATCCTTCCTCCTGAAGGAGACCGCCCTGAGATTTGCCTACAAGATTGGACAAATCCAACCCCGTGGCGTTGTTCTCCTGCACCTGATGCATGTATTCAGATGCCAGGACCACGCCATGGAACCATGTCAAGACACAGCTAAGACACAGCACGGAAAGAAGATGGAAGCGAATTTTCGTCATGGGAAATGAAGACTGGAATGACTACTCAACGTCCTTAAACGCTATTTCCTTTACCGATTTAAAGAAGACCACAGGGCGTTTCAAGACCCCGGAGACGCGTGCACAAAAAGGGGACGGAAGGCAATTGCCCAAGGCGAAAAAACATTTGCGCGAAAAATCCGCCCGCGCGGTCATGCTGGAAATTTTCCTGAAATTTTACAAAAATTCTAGGAAAAATGCAAGTTGTCGTGTTAAGTTTGAAGGGTTTTTGTCAGGTTTTTTTACAGTCTGTCAAAAGTTGGGATTTTTTGTCCGAAAAAGAATTTTATTTGAAGAAAACCCATTCGGATGGACTTTTCGACGGCAATTCCGATGGGAATGCCAAATGCTTCATGGCATCGGGGCACTTCTCTTCTTTGCATGGCGAGAGGTTTATCCTCGCATTGGCATGAGAATGTAGATGAATCCAGAATCGCCGGTCAGTTCCACGGGAGTCACGGCGTCATTGAATTTCAGGGCGAACTCGTCGCAGACCAGAGCCTTGATGGGATCCGACAGGTAATTGGGATTGAACGAGATGGAAATGGGGTCTCCCTGGAGCGCGACATCAATCGTCTCAATCGCCTCGCCGACTTCAGTGGAGGAGGCGGAGATGGTCATCTTTCCCTCCGTGATGTCCAGCTTCACCGAGCCCGCACTGTCGCCGCTGTCGAAGATGACCGGCGAGATGCGCTTGAGGACATCCAGGAAGAGCGCTCGCGGCACCATGACCTGATGATGGAAACTGGCGGGGATGACCGAGCGGTAGTTGGGATAGGACTGCTCGACCAGCTTGCTCATGATGGTGGTTGAACCTGTTTCGAAGACGGCCATGGCCTTGGTCAGATGAACCGCCACCGTCTTGCTCTGGTCCAAGGATTTGATGAGTTCCGCGACGACCTTGTAGGGCATGATGAACTCCCCGTCCCGCACGGCCGTGTCCTCATTCGCGGCCGACGCCACCGGGGCCTCGACCAGCGCCAGACGACGCCCGTCGGTGGCCGCCACGGTGCGGATGCCGCTGCGCAGCGAGAAGAGGATGCCGTTGAGCGCCTTGCGGGATTCATCGTCACTGCGGGCATAAACGACTTTGACCAAGGCGTCTATCAGTTCTTTGCCGCCAATGGCAAAGGCCCAGTCTTCGATGAATGGGTCGGCAGCGGGATAATCCGCCGAGGGAATTCCATGAAGCGTGTATTTGGCGTTGCCACAGGAGAGCTTGACGGTCTCCGGCGCCGAATTGTCGCACGCCACATTCACGTCTCCGGAAGGCAGACGCCCGATGATTTCATTGAATTTCTTGGCCTGGATGGTGACCGCTCCCTCTTCCTGAACCAAGGCGGCCACGGCAGTCTTAATCCGCATCTCGGTGTCGTAGGTGGTCAAGGTTATCTGGTCGTCCTTGGCCTCGAAGAGGATATTGCTCAGAATCGGAATGACCGGCTTGCTGCTGATGGCATTCATCACATGTCGAAGACCATCCAGCAGATTCTCAGTGGTGACGGTGAATTTCATGGTATTTTTATCTCCTTGGAAAAATGTCTCTCGGATGGCTCGCCTGCGTTGAACAGAAAACCATTCGATTATTAATGATTTGATAGAATTTTAAATGTAGTTTTAGTAGTGAAGGATGAAAGTGTAAAAAGGTGTCTTAATTACTTGCATTTGATGAAATTCTACGTGTTGAAAAAAATGTTGAAAAAGTGTAGATGAAATTGTAGAGAACTTTATCTACAGAAATGTAAACAGGGTATTTACAAATTCATCGACAGGTTATCTACATGGATTTTTGAAAGTGCTTCGATGAAACGATTCGCTTTTCTTTTTTCGGAAAGGAGGCAATGCGACTTTTTGAAAGATGGAAAAATGCGTGCTTTTATTCCTTAGTACACGCTAGAGCCAGTCATTCGTTAATATACGGGTGTTCTGTCGTTTTTCAAGCAGCAAAAAATCAAAAATCTTCGTGAATTCTTGCTTTTCGCCCACTGCTGTCCAGTAAAAATGCCAGGCGTAAAGCGCACATTTTTCCCGCGAAACACGCGAAATGCGCGAAAAAGTCCGCAGCCTACCGCGGCGTTTCCATCGTCACCTCCAGGCGCTCTGTCGGAGCGTCTTCGTCTGCCGGGATAGGTTCCTTTCGCGTATTTCGCGTGTTTTGCGGAAAATTTTACCGGACAGTAGTGAAGTTTAAGGTTAAACCTTAAACCCAAAAAAACGGCCGACGGAATTCATTAGAAGCCCGTCGGCCGAAAACCACAGCTATGCGGTAAATTATCTCTTTCCTTCAGTATTTTCTGGCCTCTTCCAGCTGTTTCTCGTAGTTCTGCGGAGTCGCGAGGACATAGCGCACGTCGAAGGCCTCCTGGTCGTCCCGGGGCGGATTCTTCTCGTAGTTGGCGGAGTTCTTGACAAGCACCGCCGCGATGAGCTCGGCCATATTCTTCCCGCCATCCGCAAAGCAGGCCTTGAAGGTCTCATTGTTCCAGTCGGGATAGAGGAGGGCGACCTTGCCCACCAGCGGCTTGAGCGACATCAGAATCTCCTTGAGATTCAGGTCCACGGGGAGCATGGCGAGGGCGACGAAGACGTCGGCGCCCTTGATGTTCTTGTCCTTCAGGATTTTCGCCCAGTCTGTCTTGTCCAGCGTTAGGTCCACCAAGACAGGCATCTCCATTTCCTGCCCGTCAGGCTCTTTCATCATCTGGGGCTTGGTTTTCGGAATTTCCTTGCAGACAATGACATACTCCACATTGCCGATGCCCGCCTTCAGACCGTCCAGCGTGAAATTCGGAGGCGGGCTGGACACCGGCTGGCCGTTGGGCTCGTAGAGATACGACCAGTCCACCAGCACGACGACCTTCTTGGCGTCCGGAGCGGCCTTCTTGACGGCCTCGCCCAGGATTTTCCCCTGGACGTACATGAAACGCTGCTCACGTTCTTTAATTTCATTGAAATCGTTTCCTTTATGAGGTTTTTGGCATATTTCGTTCTCCGCCTTTTCCACGACGTCAAAAAAATCTTCGTCTGGTTCAAAATCGGTGATCAACCACTTGCCATCTTTCTTTGCCAAGAGGATGGCGAAGTTGCCTTTCCCTATCTTCTTTTTGCCGATGGAGACCTCGACCACGCATTCCACCGTGGCCTCGTCGTCCTCCACCTCTTCGCTCTTGATTTTTTTCAGGGAGAACTTCATTTCGGCGTGCTTCATATCCTCAAGGCCTTCGGCAAGATAGGAAGCCGAGCCTTCGCTTTCGGCAGCATTACACTCCAACACGGCATCCACATCATATTCCGCCATTGCCGTCCAGAATTTTTCCACCACCGCGGAAGGCGACGACTTGGATTTTGGCTTGGATTTCTGACTGTCTTTGTCGTCATCGCCATCGCCGTTTTTGCATTTGCCGTAGCTGGCCAAGGCGCAAGCCGCGAAAATGGCCACCACTGCCATTCCAAGGAAATGTCTGAATTGTTTCATGCTGTGAAAATGGTTTCTTGAATGAATAGAAGACAAATAGAACCATGATAATTTAGTGCCGGAAATGCAGCTCGTTGCTTTCAGGTCAGAGGTGAGAGGTTAAAAGCCCGCCGTCCGTCGTCTGACGTCCGACGTCCCGACGAATGACGTCCGTCGTCCGACGTCCCGGCCTGACGTCCGTCGTCCGACGTCCGACGTCCCGGCGAATGACGTCCGTCGTCCGACGTCTGACGTCCCGCCTTGTCGTCCCGGCCTGACTTGCTTTTCTGTTCTGAAACGCCAGAAAAGGCGGGGCATCATCGCACGGCCTCTGAATATGAATTATATTAAGCGAGTTTTCGCA
>JAFYIW010000076.1 GCA_017538465.1 Victivallales bacterium | reverse complement strand
CGGGGGCGGGAGCAGGAGCGGGGGCAGGAGCGGGGGCGACTTCTGGAGTGTTTTCCATGATGACAGTTCCTTTAAGATGAGGGGTTACAAGAGAACAATGCCTCAATTCAAAGAATCGAGATCTTCCCCATGCCTGCTTTGCGGGTTCTTCCATTCTCGGGAAGAAATTGCACGAAATTTCGGCATGAGCTTAAAAGAGAGTGACATTTGTCACCCTGAAAAGTACATAAATTAATCATGCATACGTATTTTTCCAATTGATTTCATCTTTTTTTCGGGAAATTATATCTTACATTGCTGTCCGGTGGTAAAACACCAGGTGTAAAATACGCTTTTCCCCACGAAACACGCGAAAAGCGCGAAAGAAGGGCCCGATGATGGCCCGCGTCGCCCGGGAAGCGAGTTCTCCATCGCCCCCCGCCTTTTATGGCCCCAGGCTGATTTTCCATTCGCCGTCAATTTTGTCCATATAGAATGGGAAGGGCACGTCGTAACACTTATAATGAATTCTGGCGACGATAGTGGACCTGTCGCCCTCTGTCCGTTCCGAGGCGATTCCCAGAAGTTTCCACGAAATCATTCCATCGTTGACGCCCTCAATCAACGCCATTAATTCTGATGACGCTGCAGACAGCGGAGGGAGGAAATCAGCTACTTTCTTGCCATCCTTGTCGGCGACCGCCTGGAGGAAGTCTTTCAGCGCAACCACCGCTTCGGATTCGCCGACAGGAACAGAATTATTCTTCCCTTCGACACGGCCCATTCGCATATCCCGGATTCTCCACTTGCCGTCAATCTTCAACAGGAAGACCGTAGTGTTTTCATCATTCTCCATATTCACTTTTGCGATGACCATGGAACTGTCGCCCTCCCTTTGCTCAGAGACAAATTCCTGAAGTTCCAGCGAGCTTCTGCCACTCTTGACATTCGCAACGAATTCCGCCACTCCAAGGTTTGAAACAAAAAATCCAGCGATTTTCTCGTCGTCCTTGTCGGCGACCGCCTGGAAGAAGTCCTTCAAGGTAGCCACGACTTCAGAATCGGCGGCAGGCGGGGAGGTTGTGGCGGTGACGAAGGTCTCAGGGGAAGGCGGGGCATCCATTTCTTCTTCGCCACCCACTGGCACTATACTCATGATCTTCCATTCGCCGTCAACTTTCACCATGGAGAAAATGCCAGCCATTTCTATCTCACCAAGAACATCACCTAATTTCACAATCATCTTCACGACGATGAAGGAACTGTCGCCTTCTGTTTGCTCCGAAACGACATCCTGAAGAACAAACGGGAAATTGCCATGGTTGACAGACTCCGCCAAATCCTTTCTATCCCATTCGGGTACCGCCCAGAAACTCGCGGCTTTTTCGCCATCCTTGTCGGCGACCGTCTGGAAGAAGTCCCTCAAGGCAACCACGGCGGTCGAGGAGACCGGAGGAGCGGACTTGTCCGTTTCAGCGTCAGGATACTTGTGAATCTCCACGTGTCCATCGACATAAGCGACCACCTCGGCGCCCTTGTGGTTCTTGCAGATCACGAGTGGCGTGATCCTGGGACATTCAAAATCGGAAATGCTTTTCCCGGCCACCTCCGGCTGCAAGACGTAGGGGACTGGCGTGCCGCCACCCGTGCAACTCCGGTATGTCAGAGGCAGGTAACCGTCATCCAATTCATCCAGGGAATTGGGCAACCGATTGTTGTGGTCGTTTGAATAAACTGCAAATCCTAGGCCGGCTATCTTAAGATTCATTTTACAAATATCAAGGCTCTTTTCCTCCGGGGACTTGTGTGGCTCCGCATTCTCAACGAACCATCTCCCGTCCGCTTTTATCATCGTGACGTCCCATCGGCGATTTTCACCTTCCACTTTGGCTTCGCAGACGATCAGGACTTCATCCTCCTCTTGCTCTTCCACAGACTCGATGGTTCCAAAAGTAGGGGGGAAGCGAGTCTCAAGCATTTTGGAGAACTTGGCGAGATCATCTTCCTTCGCCATTCTCGCCATTTCTTTCATTGCCTGTACTGCCTCCGCCGGAGCAAGCACATAATCGAAAATCTTGTCAATGTCCTGGCTGGCCACCGCCGCCGTGAAGTCCCTCAAGGCGAGCACGGCGGGATGCTCGGCATTTTCCTTTTGCGTGACTGAGGCCTCTGCGTCACCCGTGACGTCTTTGCCGTAACCGACCAAGGAGAACGCAAAGAGCGCGGTCAGCAAGACCATGGCAAAAATGTGATGAATGCGTTTCATGGCGTAATGGATTCCGGTTTTGAAAATGTCTCCGGGGACTTAGTGGCGAATCCCCCAAAGAAGGTGTTCATAAACGTTTCTGCATGGGAATTAATATATAACGGAGCAACCATATTTTCAAATAGTGTGCTCTTTTTATCGGAACTATATCGTTGACTTTTGCGCTGGCTTCATAGCCCTGGAACATCCGGGACACTTTTTCATTTGTCCTATTCGTCCCACCGAGGCAACGATAGGGGCGAGGGACGAAATACATTTCAATGCTCGTCCCTCGCCCCAAAGGGGCGCACTATGCGTTGTAGGTGGAGGCGGAGGTGTTGCCGCCGTGGCCAGTCCAGTTGGTATGGAAGAACTGCCCGCGCGGCTGGTCTAACCGCTCGTAGGTATGGGCTCCGAAGTAGTCGCGCTGCGCCTGGAGGAGATTCGCGGGGAGCCGTTCGGTGGTGTAGCCGTCGAAGTAGCTCAAGGCGGAGGTCATCGCGGGGGCCGGCAGGCCGCTGGAGACGGCGGTCGCCACGACTTTGCGCCACGCGGGAACCAGCTTCTCGATCGTCTCCTTGAAATACGGGTCGAGCAAGAGGTTGCTCAATTCGGGATTGCGGTCGTAGGCCTCCTTGATTTTGCCCAGGAAGACGCTGCGGATGATACAGCCACCGCGCCACATCAGCGCGATGCCACCATAGTTCAGGTTCCAGCCGTAGGTCTTGGCGGCGGTGCGCATCAGCGTGTAGCCCTGCGCATAGGAGATGATCTTCGCGGCGAAGAGCGCCTGACGGATCGCCTCGACGAACTCCTTCTTGTCGCCGGTGAACTCCGGAATCGTGCGACCGAAGGCCTTGGCGGCCGCCACGCGCTCGTCCTTCATCGCGGAGAGGCAACGGGCGAAGACGGCCTCGCCGATGAGCGTCAGAGGCACGCCCTGGTCGAGCGCCTCGATGCCAGTCCACTTGCCGGTGCCCTTCTGACCGGCGGTGTCGAGAATCTTCTCCACCAGCGGCGAGCCGTCGGCGTCCTTGAAGCCGAGAATATCGCGGGTGATTTCGATGAGGTAGGAGTCCAGCTCGGTGGTGTTCCAGGCCTTGAAGACCTCGTGCATTTCGTCGTCGGACATCTTGAGGAGGTCGCGCATCATCTGGTAGGCCTCGCAGATCAGCTGGATGTCGCCGTATTCGATGCCGTTGTGGACCATCTTCACGAAGTGCCCTGCGCCATTTTCGCCCACCCAGTCACAGCAGGGCACGCCATTCTCGACCTTCGCGCAGATGCCCTGGAAGATGGGCTTCACCGCCGGCCAGGCCGCCGGACTGCCGCCAGGCATCATGCTCGGGCCTTTCAACGCGCCTTCCTCGCCGCCGGAGACGCCAGTGCCGATGTAGAGCTTGCCCTTGCTCTCGACGTAGGCCGTGCGGCGCATGGTGTCCGGGAAGTGGCTGTTGCCGCCGTCGATGAGGATGTCGCCATCCTCCAGCAACGGGAGCAGCTGCTCGATCATGTCATCCACCGCCTGGCCGGCCTTGACCATCATGAAGACCTTGCGCGGCTTCGCCAGGTTGTCCACCAGCTCCTGCAGCGAGTGGCAGCCGATGATCTTCTTGCCGGCGGCGCGGCCGGCGATGAAGTTGTCCACCTTGGAGATGGTACGGTTGAAGACGGCGACGGTGAAGCCCTTGGACTCCATGTTCATCACGAGATTCTCGCCCATCACGGCGAGGCCAATCAAACCAATGTCCGCTTTCATTGTAAGGTTACAGTTTAAAGGTTAAAGGTTAAAGTTGTTTTTTGTCGGGCAATGCTTAACTGTTCGGGGGATTTCCTCCGGAAAGTTTTCCTTTGTTTGTTAAAATGCTCCTGTTCAGCATGGCAATCAATTCATTGACATCTGCCAGAAGGCTAGCGAAGTCATTTGGATGAAGGTAGTTTGTCGCCTTAAGGATTTCCAGCCAGTAGCGCGTTTCGTATGCCTCTTTCAGCGCAATGGAGAGCTTGCCAACGAAATCGGCCAAACTCTGCGCACCATTCGCTTCCGCAAGATTTGCGCCAATGCTGGTACCGCTTCGGAGAATCTGTCGAGACATTATGAATTCCCGAAAATTCTCAATCAGGAAGCGAGAAAGTCCTACAATGCGGATAGCGAACGCCTTGCTCTTTATCCGCAGGGGACTTTCATCATTTCCCTGAAGCGGAGACAAAAACTTTAACCTTTACCCTTTAAACTTTAGACTTTCAGCGTTTTAACGCTGAACGCGTGCGTTTCCGGCGTAGATGGCCCAGACCTGCTTTTCGTCGGCGGGTTCGGCGTAGTCGTTGAGGGAGGATGCGGCGAGCGCGCCGGTGGCCCAGCCGAACTGGACCCACTTGGCGGGCTCCCAGCCCTGGAGGATGCCGTAGAGGAGTCCGCCAGTGAAGCCGTCGCCGCCGCCGATGCGGTCGAGGATGTCGATTTCACGGGGTTCCTCGACGAACCACTGGTTGTCCGCCAGCATGATGGCGCCCCAGAGGTTGCGGTTGGCGGAGAGCACCTCGCGCAGCGTGGTCGCGAAGACCTTCGCGTTGGAATACTTCGCCTGGACCTCGCGGATCATCGTCTTGAAATTCTCGATTTTGGTGGCGAGGGACTTTCCGCCGGCCTCGGGTCCCTTGAAGCCCAGACAGAGCTGGAAGTCCTCCTCGTTGCCCACCAGCACATCCGCCACCGAGGCGATTTCATGGAAGGCCTGCGAGAGTTCGGCCTCGCGGCCTTTCCAGAAGGTCGCGCGGTAGTTGAGGTCGAAGGAGACCAGCGTGCCGTATTGCTTGGCGGCCTTCGCCAGCGCCAGACAGCACCGGGTGGTCTCGGGGCTCATTGCGGCGATCAAGCCGGAGAGATGCAGGATGCCGATGCCCTCCTGCCCGAAAATGCGCTCGACGTCGAAATCGCCGATGTCCAGCGTGCGTCCGACTTCGCCGGCGCGGTCATTCCAGACGCGTGCGGCACGCAGGCCGAAACCAGAGTCCGCGATGTTGAACTGGTGACGATACCCCCACGGACCGCCCTGCGGGACTTCCTTGCCCTCGTAACGGATGTTGCGAGCCCGCAATTGCGCCTGGATGAACGCCGCGATGGGGCTGCCTTCCACGAACTTGGTCAACGCCAGGCATTCGCGGCCCAGCGAGCTGGCCACGTTGAGGACATTCGTCTCGGCGCTGGTCGCCTGGAGATAGAACATATTGCTGTTGTGCACCGCCATGCGGTTGGCCGGGGTGATGCGCACGCCCATGCTCGTCGGGCATGCCAGGGCGTATTTGAAGTTCTGTTTCAGTTCCATGGAATTGAGTTTAAAGTTTAAAGGGAAAAGGTTAAAGTTTATTAAAGGGGAAATGCGGGGGGTGCAACCCCCGTAGGATTTGTAGCGTGGCGCGAGAAATTGCCAACAAATCAAATGGTAAACCGTAACGCCTTGTTCCCAAAGAGGGGACCTTAAT
>JAFYIW010000075.1 GCA_017538465.1 Victivallales bacterium | reverse complement strand
TATGACGATTATTTCCCGAAGATGCATAAGACGATTATAAGCAGGCCCCACGCAATCGGCCCCAGCCACATCCAGATGGCCGCGCGTTTGGCATAGGCAGACGCCAGGTCGTCGTTGCCGATTCTCCTCTGGTAAATTGCCTTGACGGCATAGACGATTGCCACGATGCCACTGGGAGGACAGCAAAAGATGGTAAGCAGAATCGAGCTGAACAAATGGCTGTTGAACGGCGGCCTTCCCACTGCCTTCCCTTCCAGGACGACGGAGGAACGGCTCGACACGGAAAAGGATGGAGCGGATGCCGGGCGGGACAGCGACAGCTCGGAAGCGCTTCCGGCTGGCTCCCCGGATGACGGAGACGCGGGCTTTTCGACGCTTCTGCTGGACAAATTCATCATTTCGTCGCAGGCAGGACAGCGCGCCTGCTTGCCGGACCAGGCATCGCTGCATTCCATCTTTTGTCCACAATGCGGGCAAGTGAATATGAAACTCATAATCTGTCCTATTACGACGCCATCCGGCCAGTGTCAAAAAACTTGCAATCCACCCTGCCCTTCAGGGCGGCAGAGTCCTGGGGAAAATGCAGATAATATAATGATGTTTGGGAATCGTATCGTCAATCCGCCATGGCTGGCGCCCCCCCGCTCGAGGACAACCACCCATGCGGGGTGACGATACGATTCCCCCTAAAAAACTCCCCCGGAAGCCCAGGGGAGCACAACAGTCCGTGTTTTCCCGGAGACTATTTTTCAGGCTTGATGGCATCGATTTGGCTCTGGAGCTCCTTCTCGGCGGCGTAGAGCTCCGCCAATTCCGGCTTCACCGTCACATAGAGACTTTGACGCTCGCTCTCCAGGTCATTCACTTTCCCTTCAAGGGTCGGATCCGACGCAATTGCCTCACGCTCCAGCTTCCGAATCTGATTCCGCTTGTACAGCAATTTGCCACGCAACTGCTTCACCGGGTCCTTCTGGACAACTACCTGGGACTGCACGGCAGAACCCCCAGAACCGACCGCTTCCTCCGCCCCCAGACTCATGCCGCCAAACGCCAGCAGCGACGCCAAAAACAGAACGCCGATTTTCCTCATGTTGTTTTCTCCTCTGAGTTCGACTCGGCCAGTTGGAAAAAATGCCTGACCATGTGACACGCATGCATCAGGATGACAAACACGCCGACTCCTGTTGGACGCTGACATGGCCGAGTGCAGTTTTCATCAGACGACAACCAGAAGACGGCAATGCTAAAATAGCCCTTCAAATTCAAATTGCAAACAATTTTGAAATATTTTTGAAAATAAATTTGCAATCAACTACAGACGATATACAGTATATTTGCCACAGACAATTTCATTTTTGATTTCATTTTCAACTCAATGACTCACCCATTTTCATTATATCCGACCCCTTTTCCGGTCAAATTGCGTGATGGCGTCTGTTTGGCCGGTGAACTTTGGGCCCCGCCGTTTCCTTCAGCCTCATCACCCTTGCTGCTGTGCCGCACTGCGGAGCCGCTGGCGGGGGTGTCCGCGCTGGCCCGGAGCTGTGCCGCGCTAGGGTATCGGGTGGTATTGCAGTCGGTGCGCGGGCGGGGTGGCTCCGGCGGGCAGTTTTATCCGTATGCGCAGGAGTCCGCAGATGGCGAGGACACCTTGCGGCATCTGCGCCGTGAGGCCTTTTTGGGCGCCGGCGGCATCCTCCCCTTTGGCTTTGGCTATGCCGGACAGGCCGCTCTGGCCTTGGCGCTGCGGACGCCGCCCGAGTTCCTTTGCGGCCTGGCTCTCAGCGGCGTGACCGCATCGCATTTCCAGTCGGGACTGTGCAACAATGGAGTGCCGCACGGTGAGGCGCTATTCGCCCTGACGCGTTGGCTGCCCGCCCGCTCCCGTCCATCCCGTGCCGACTTTGCGGAATGGCTGCTCCATCCCCGCTGGCAGGCCGGGCTGTCTCCCTATTCCTCCGTTCCATCTCTGGAGGAATGGGTGCTGACTCTGCGTGACAGTCCGACATGGAATGCCTTCTGGAAATCTCCCGCCCTTTGCCCACAGGCTTTCGCGCGGCAATTGCCCGACTGCCCGGTTTTCCTGTGCGGAGGGACAGCCGCCCTTACCGGGGCAGGCACCCTGGCACTGGCGGAAGTGCTTTCGGCCCATAACAACGCACCCTTGGAATTGTGGATGGGGGACTGGGATGATGAAGCGCTATTGGACAGTGACAGCCGCTCGCCGGTCTGCCAGCGGCTATTGGCCTGGCTCACGCAAACTGCGGGGAAAAAGACACGCCGTTCCCGCAATGCGCGAAACATCCATTATCTTATCCGAAAGCTGGATGGCGCCGTCCATTGGCGGCAGTGGACGAACTGGCCTAGCCTGGACATGGAGAGCCAGAAGCTTTTCCTGCAGCCCGGGAAATTGGCGTCCGCCGCCCCCAACGCCGCATCCTCCTGCGATTACCTTGACAATCCCCGGTGCGCCCCCGTCATCCCCCCGGGGAATTCCTGGGGTCTAACGGCTGGCCTTCCCGCCTTCGGCGTCTGCCAGCTGCCTTTGGCCATCCGCGCCGACGCGCTCGCGTTTACCTCAACGCCTTTTCCTGACGAGCTGACATTGGCCGGGCAGCCCCGTTTGCGTCTGCGCGTCTCCTCCAATCGTCCGGACACGCAGTTTCTGGCCCGTCTGGTGGCGCTCCCGCCCTCGCCGGCGCTCGGCACCTCCCAGACCATCGCCTACGGAGCCATGCGCCTGGCTCTGCGTCACGGTGCGGAGAATCTGGTTGCCTTCTCGCCCGGCATGGACTCTTCCACCATCCTTTCCTTTTCCCTCACCCCGACTCTCTGCCGCCTTCCGTCCGGCAGCCGACTTCGTCTGGAATTATCCTCCAACGACTTCCCGCGATACTCTCTCAGCCTCAATACCCTCCCTGCCACAGACCACGCGCCTTGCCCGGTTCCGCGCACCGCGCACAACACCGTCGAACTGGACACTCGCGGCACCAGCCGCCTCACGCTATCCATCCTAAACAAGGCCCCGCCATAAACGGGAAGACCGCCTCTTCCACAAGAACGGACATGCAGTTTCCGCAACGCCATTTTCCGAAGCCGCCTTCAGACGCGGCATGCACAACGCCGGCCTGAGAATCGGCCATCCATTCAGGAGCCACTATTCATGAGCGCCACCTTCAATAAAGTGATGCTGCTTGGACGAGTCAGCATCCCCCCACAACTGAAGTCCTCCACGGGAGGAACCACCATTTGCACCTTCAGCATCGCCATCAATCGACGCTACCGCGCCAGCGATGGAAGCTACCGCGAGACGGCCGACTTCCTGGAGCTGTCGGTCTTTGGCAAGACCGCCGACCATTGCGCCAGTTACCTCAAGAAAGGCAGCGCGGTCTTTGTCGAAGGCCATCTGAAACAGGAGAGCTGGCAGGACAAGGAGACGGGCCAGAATCGCCACCGCCTTAGCCTCGTCGCGGACCGGGTGCATTTTGTGGACGGCACCGCGCCCATTGCCGAGGCGGGGCAAATCGCCATTGACCCCGAGGTCAGCCAAGCCCTCCGTCAAAGCGCGTACACGCCCCGCTCCGCCGCGCAAAGCATGCTTCAGCCCCCGCCAATGCCGCCGTCTCCGCCACCCAACTATGGCAACGACGTGCCCTACTGACCTTCATTCCCGTTGAACGCCTTGCCGGACAAGCATCCGGCAAGGCGTCTCCGGTCAAAAATCACCTTGCCCCACAGGATGGCTTCGCGCTTTGCGCAGCCGTATCCAGGCACGCCAGGCCCGGGGAATGCGGGCGCGGAAGACACGTACGGTATCCCGTCCCGCCATGACGATGCCCGCTCCAAGCATGATCCACGAGATGGCATAGCAAACACCGGCGATCTTATAAAAGAACGGCTTTTCATAATACAGCGCCATCAATGAAAAAAAAGCCGCCCCTCCCCATCCCAAAGGGACATTCAAAAGAACAAAGAGCAGTCCAACCAATGTATAAAAGCGGTATTTTTCCGTAAAGAAAAGCCGCCGGGCCAAATGCCCAAGCAAGAAACAAACGCCGGGCTTTTTGGTGGATATGCTCATCGGGCCTCCTCCTTTCCGGCGTGTCGGCATCCCCACAGGTATCCCATCAACGCGGGCACGGCGGTCTCCACGCGGAGCGTGGAGGAGCCAATCGTGACGGGGACGCATCCCGCCGTCAGGAGTGCCGCTTCTTCATCTGGGGCAAATCCGCCCTCCGGTCCCACCCACACGCGGCTCACCCGCACGGCCATCTCCGATGACAATGGCTGATGGGGCGTAGCCTCGGCGGCCGGCGAGGCCCCGAAGATGCTCGCCTCGCCGCCGGAAATGGCCTCCTGCAGGACAACCGAAAAAACTCTGGGCGCCCGCACTTCAGGCAACCACGGATTCTGGGATTGCTTCAATGCCGCCGCCAGAGTCTCCAGCCAATTCTCCGAGACGCCCTCCGGACGAGCCATGCCATAGCGGCAGAGAATCGGCTGGACGACGGCCACACCCAGCTCCGTCGCAGTCCTGAGAATCCACTCAAAGGCCTTCCCGCGCGGTGGCGCCACGCAGAGAGCAAGCTGTGGCTCAAGGCGCGGATGCTCCTGAATCTCCAGCACACGACAGACCGCCTGACGTCCCTTGCGGGCACCGTCCGGACTCGCCTGAAGTTCCGCCAAGGCCACCAGCCCCTGCCCATTAAGCAAAAGCACCTCATCGCCAGGAGACAGCCGCAGAACCCGCAGGGCATGTTGACTCTCCCCCTCCGGCAAGACCACTGTCTCATCCTCTGTGGTCAGCGTTGGGATGTAAAACCGACGAAGCTGCATGATTTCCCTTCAAAATCTCAGGATTTAGACCCCAGACCTCAGGCCTCGGACCTTCCTGGCGGGACCAGAGACCCGAGACCTGATGGCGGGACCTGGGGCCAGAGACCAGGTCACATGATCAAGTCCCGGAGATCCCGGCACCTGAAACCTGAACTTTACCCTTTACCCTTTAAACTTTTAACACCTCTACCCTCTAACCTCTAACCTCTAACCTCCTCAGACATGGCCGAAGGCGGGAGCGTACCCGCCGCTGGAGGCGGAGTCCGATGGCACCAGCGCGTCGTCAAAATGAATCATCACGTTCTGGTCGGCCTGGCGTTTCTGGAGGGCGGCGACCTCAATGGAATCGAAGCCCCGGCCGGTGTCCAGCGCAAGGCTGGCCGCATTGCCGATGGCCTGCCCTGTGATGATGGCCGGGGGAATGACCCGCAGGACATCCCAGCCGTAGCCGGTTCCGGCCGCGCACCGTCCGGCGGTCGCGATGTTGTCGTAGCCCTTCTGGAAGAGCGTCCGATAAGGGACTTCGTAGAGGAAATCCCTGCGGTCAAAGTCGCAGATGGCCCCGACCGAATCCTCGAAATGCCGATAGGCGTCCTCCGCCCGCAGGACATATTCTCCCGCGATGCGGCAGCTGGTGCGCGACTGCGGCATCAGCGGAATCAGGAGCTCGTAGGTGTTGGCCGGGGTCTGTTCGTATTTCCGGAGCAGGCACTTCTGGTTGCGCACGAGATATGCGGTCGTCTCGTCGGTGGAAACGCCATGCCATTTCGGCATCCCCTCCGGCTGCTGATGTCCGTAGAGGTCGGCCGGCCCCCCGAAGCTCAGCTCGAAGGCTCGCCCGATGTCGCCGCTCTCCACCGCCTGACGGCAGGACTCCAGAGTGATCGCCTTGGCCATGTAGGTCTCATAGTTCTCGCCGATGACCACCTCCATCCCGGCACGGCGCATCAGGTCGCCGTCGCCGGTGACGTCCACGAACATCTTTCCGCGGATGAATTCGCGGCCGGACTTCCCCTCGACGACGACTCCGCGGCAATGGCGGCCGTCCATGACCGGCGTGGAGACCATCGTGTCCAGCAGGAAGTCCACGCCCGAGTCCTCCAGGAACTTGAGCATCGCCATCGCGAAGCAGACTGGCGAGTAACGCACGCAATAGCGCACCGTGGTGGGTTCGGACGGCTGGCCGTTCGCCCATTCGCGGGGGACCTCCGCCCAGCCATACCTGCGTGAAAGCCGCGCCAATTCCTCGCACAGGCCAAAGATGATCTGCGTGCCCCGACCATTGCACATCGGCACAAAGAGGTTGACTTGTCCCAGGGTGCCCAATCCCCCCAGGAGGTTGCTCTTCTCGACCAGCAATGCCCTTTTGCCGGCACGGGCAACGGTCAAGGCGGCCGCCACGCCCGCCACGCCGCCGCCGGCCACCACGACATCATAGACGGCAGGTCGAATCGGTATCTGTTCGCGGTATTCCAGAGTTTCCATAGGGGTTGTGACATCCGGTGGTGAAGAGCGCGAAACTTCACGCCTCTGCTTACCATAACTTGTCCCAATCATTTTTCCGCAGACTGACGAAGATTCCTCCAAAGAATTATGAGCACGAGCATACGCTCACGCCGGGCGGGTGCGACGCCGACGGCAACGAGATC
>JAFYIW010000007.1 GCA_017538465.1 Victivallales bacterium | reverse complement strand
TCTAACCTCTAACCTCTAACCTTTTCGGAGAAACAAAATGTCTAGCAATCGCGGTGATGTCTTTTTGTGCAAGGAATGCGGTGCCGTCGTGGAGGCGCTGGAGAAGAGCTGCTGTGTGCCGAACTGCTGTGGCAAGCCGATGGTCCTGCAGGCCCCGAACACGGTGGATGCCGCCAAGGAGAAGCACGTGCCCTTCGTCGAACGGTCCGCGGCGGGCGGCGTGCTGGTGAAGGTCGGTTCCGTCGCGCATCCGATGGCGGCAGACCATTATATCATGTGGGTTCAGATTGAGACCCCCGACCGCATGGGACGGCATTACTTCGCGCCCGGCGATGCCCCGGAGTTCGAGTTCAAATGCGCATACGAACCCGGCGTAGTCGTGAAGGCCTACTGCAACAAGCACGGCCTCTGGCAGACCACCATCTAGTAGGCGCACTCCATCTGGCGCATTATCCCAAAACGCATCGCGCCGCAGAGCCGATTGGCTTCTGCGGCGCGCAATGCTTATGATGGGCTTTGAAGTCTGTCCTTACTCGTCGGCGGGATAGGCATGTCCCCAGTAGTCCTCACGAAGCACTCGTGGCCATTCCACCTCGTCCTTGACGATAAAGCCATAATAGAGTTCGCGAACATCGTAGGCTGCCGCATGGCCGTCCAGGAAGCCGGCATCCAACTTGTTGCCGTGGGTATGTCCCCAATACTGTTTGAACTCGTCGCGGAAATCTCCTCCGTAGCCCCATTCGTCGGTCTTGTTTCCGGGGTTGTTCGGGTCATGCAGTTCATTCCATATATGACGGTTTCCGGCCTTCAAGTCGGAACTGATATGATTTTGGTTGTTTATCACCAGGCTAGAGGACGCCGCAAAGAAATAACTGCGGACAGTCGCGGCGGTCCTGTTGTTGTCGAAGAGCATCATCGCGTTCGCGGGATTCACGCAACGCCCCGTGGTCAGTTTGGAGACCTCATAGACGGCGGTGTAGGAGACGCCGTGCTTCGGGTCGTCCAAGTCGGTCTCATCCTCGTCCGCCGTGGGACACTGGAAGATCTCCGGCGCGTGCAGAATACTGTTGATCTTGCCTGCCCAACTTTGGAGAGCCTTTTTCTCGTCATTGTCCCACCAGTTGCCATTGGCCTTGCCTTTGGGCCCCCAGGGGTTCATCACTTTTCCGGTGTCCGCATAGCGGTTCGGCTTTGGAGCCTGGTTGACGCTAGTGTTATTCACGACATATCTTCGTCCGCCATTGCTGAATGGGAGACAGGTATTCCATTCGGCGGCATAGACATTCGCACCCTGCATCAACTGCCTCAGATTGCCGATGCACTTGACATTCTGCGCCTTGGTGCGCGCCCTGTTGACGGCAGGCAGCAGCATCCCGGCAAGGATTGCGATGATCGCAATCACCGTCAGGAGTTCAATCAAGGTAAAGGTTCTTTTCATCGGTGCAACTCTCCATTTGAAGCAAGTGCGCATGAACGAGAATTGATGTAGTCCTTGTTCGGGCATACCAAAGCATTTCCAGGGAGCCCCCAAGGATGGTTCATCCTAAAGCGTGGGGTCGGTAAAGGTCTGCCCGTAGTAGTCCGGTTTCAGGATGCGGGTCCCTGCGGTCTTCACGACAAATTCATCCAGCAAGTCATCTGGCCGATAGGTTCCGGCATGCCCATCCAGGAAACATGCGTTCACCTGGCCGTCATGGGTATTGCCAACCTCCACAAAATCAGTGCCAATGCTACCATTATCTTTACGAATACCCGTCCAGAGTTTATGACTATCGGCACTGTCGGTGTAATCCCACGGCTTGGCAATTGCGTAATGGCTGAAGAAAAAAGTGCGAACTGTATTGGCAGTGCGGTTGTTATCATACAAATACATACAATTAGAAGGACTTTCTGCCCGCGTTAGATTCTGCCGAGAGATTTCATAGACCGCAGTATAGGAAACGCCGTATTTCGGTTCCGCCAAATCTGAAGAGACCTCCTTGGCGGTGGGGCATCGGAAAATCCCGGGCTCTTTGGTTAAGGCATAGATGCCACCCGCCCAACTCTTATTGGAATCGCTTATCTCTTCATCGGTGGAGCGCTTCCACCAGTGGCCCTCAGCTTTATCAGACTTCCCTTGGGGGGCGCCCCATGGGTTCATCACGGTCGCCGTATGGGTGCCGTTTTGTGCACGTCCGCCATAACTAAAAGGCACAAAACTTTTCCAGTCATTGGCGTAAAGCAACGCTCCCTGAACCAACTGGCGGAGATTGCCGAGGCAGCTGGCGCTCTGCGCCCGGATTCTCGCCTTATTCACGGCTGGCAAGAGCAACCCCGCCAGAATGGCGATGATGGCGATGACCGTAAGCAGTTCGATGAGGGTGAAGGTCTTCTTCATCGATGATTGTCCTCCCAACTGTTTGAATCAGGAAAATGAGGTTTCAGCACTTGCCGGCCAATTACCCTCTGAACCACAGGTAAAAGTAGTCCGGGCGCAGGTGGCGGTCGTTACGGGTGCCTCCGCCAGTGTTGACATTATTGCCAATTCTATCCAGGATATACTCCCGCAGCAATTCCTGGCTAGAGAAACTGCCGGCATGTCCGTCCACAAAGCCTGCGTTCATTCTGTTTTTATGAGCCTGCTCGAACTTGAGGAACTCATTCTTGTTGCTGGAGGAGTCGCCAATCTTCCACATGTCCTGCTGAAGATACTCGTTGTTGTCAGGCTTATGGTATTGCGAGAAGAACCTTGACCGTGCGGTATTGGAGGTGGTGGCGTTCTCATACACGTAAATCGCGGAGTCGGCATTGAGAACCTGGGCGACCTTGCGACGACCAACCTCGAAGCAACTCTCGTAGGAGATGGCGTGTTTGGGATCTGCCAAATCCGAATTGTCCTCGCGTACGCTCGCGCAACGGAAGAGACTGGCTTCCTTGCCGAGGCCATCATAGAGTTTATAGGCCCAGCTCTTCGGGTCCGTCCACCAATTTTTTCCCGCATTGGCGTCCTTGAAAGTCACATAGTTCCTGGCGTTTTTGGCGATGGTCTCGTCATCCGCGCCTTCGACGAATGGCAGGTATTTCCAGTCATTGGAGTAGATTGAGGCTCCCTGCATCAGGCTACGCAGATTGCCAAGGCAGGTCCCCACCTGCGCCTTGGCGCGGGCGCTGGAGACGGCGGGCAACAACAATCCGGCCAGAATGATGATGATGCCTACGACCGTCAGGAGTTCAACTAGAGTAAATTGCTTTTTCATCAGTGGAATTCCTTGTCCTTTATTATTCAAAATGTTGTATATTAGAGACTAATAAAGTAGTAGTCTTCGTGGAGGTAATGCTCGTTCCCGATATCCGGGTCGTTTGCTCTTTTGTCTCGGACGATGCATTCCTCGATTAGAACACCGTATTTTGCGGAAGTGGCGTGACCATCCACAAATCCGGCGTTCATCACGCCGTCATGCGCCCTGGAGATAATCTCCCAGTCGTTGCCAGGATAGGTGAGGCTGGTCCCAGGCACCCACATGTTTGAATACAGCACTTTGGCATTGTTGCCGTTACGGTACCTCGAGAAGTAGTAGGTATAGGCGGTGTTGGCGGTGCTGTTGTTGTCGTAGCAGTAGATTGCCGAGTCGGCGTTTTTGACCTGGTCGAGTTTCAGGCGGGAGACCTCGTAGCAGGTGAGGTAGGAGAGACCATGCTTGCGGTCATAACTAGACGCCATCATGTTCTCGTTGCTTACCGTGGCGGCAGGACAGAAAAAGACACCAGGATCCTTCAGCACGCCATAGATCTTGCCGGCCCAGGAGCGGTTGGCCTCATACGCCGTCCCCGGATTAGCATCATCCAGTTTCCACCAGTAATTAGCATATGGCATGTCACGGTTGTTACCTGTCCGCTGGATGAGCTGGCCGGTGGGAAAGTCACCGGGGTTTCCCGCCGGCGCCTCGTCCGTGCAAGGCAGAAATTGCTTCCAGTCATTCGCGTACATCTGGGCACCTTGCAACAACTGGCGCTGATTGCCCAGACAACGGGCCACCTGGGCCTTGTTGCGCGCCTTGCCGACGGCGGGAATCAGCATTCCCGCCAAAATCGCGATAATCGCGATAACTGTCAAGAGTTCAATAAGGGTGAAACTATGTTTCATGGGTAAAGTCTCCGTTAGGCACCACTCCTTTGAAAGCACTGGTGCTTGAAAAATCCAGCATAAAAGCAAGTCCTTTACTATAATGCGATTCTAGGTATTTTCCAGGCAGAAAAACGTTTTTTGGGGGAAAACCGGGAATTAACCCTTGCCATGCTGGAGAGGCACGATCTAGCAGATGAAAGACGGGATTCAAGCAAAAACGCGGCGGACTTCCAAGCACTGAAGGGCCGCCGCGTGATAAAAGAGGCAAAAACAGGCCTTTGATTCGGCTACTACTCGATCATCAGCCAGCCAGGTTGCTCAGTGCCACTGAGGACATAGCCCTTGATGGCCTGCTCGATTTCCTTGTCGTTCAAGGAAATCACGTGACCATCCATGTAGAGGAAATTGGCCTTCTTGGTATGGGCATTTTCATTCAGGCGGTCTTGGACATTCTTGCTGCCGCTATCACCCGATGCCTTCCAGCCAACAGCCGCGAAGTACATGTTGCTGCTGACCTCCTTGTTCTCGCTTACGCTCATGGTGGTGCTAGGGGCCTCGACGCGGCTGACGGCGAGCAATTTGCGCATGCGCTCCTTGTAAACGGTGTCGGTATTGTCGACTTCCCAGTGGATGCCCATGTTCGCCAAGTAACTGTAACGCATTGATTTGGTGTCACCAGCTTCGTTGATGACCCAATTCTCGACATCGGCCTCGTGCTCGTCATTCGGGCACTGGAAGATGTTCTCCTTCTGGCCGAGGTAGTCCCACAAGGAGGAGACCTGGCTGTATTTTTTTTGGAAGCCTTCTCCTGCGGGGTAGGTATGGTGTTTGTTGTCCGTGATGAAGAGCTGGTCGGCCATGCCGAGCTGGCGCAGGTTGTTGGCGCAGGAGGACTGCTGGGCGGTCATGCGGGCGCGGTTCACGGCGGGGAGAAGCATGCCGGCCAGAATCGCGATGATCGCGATCACCGTCAGCAATTCAATTAGGGTGAAGGTATGTTTCATTTTGGTAAGTCCTTATGTGTAAAGTTTTTGATTATCCCAAAAGACCTCGTGACGAAACCATGGGCATTGTCTCAAAAGAGATTTGCCTGAACTCATGTTTCACACCAAGTGATGTCTATTTTTTTAAAGTATAATCAATTTTACGATTTTTTCAAGCCGCTGCAAGACATTTCCGAATTTGTCTGGTTTTGTCTAGTTCCTGATTAATTCCATGGATATCCCTTCCAGGCGGCAGGAGTACTGTCCGACCCTTCAATGATCGCCTGCGCCTCCGTTGCGCCATCCAGGACTTCGGCGTGTGCATCCAGGAAGAGATAGTTGGCATTCTTCTTGCCATGCATGGTGAAGGCAAGACGCTTGAAGACGGACTTGCTGTTGTTTTTTTCTGCGGTGGTGAATTTGTCTCCTGCGGCGCCATCCGAGTAGAAACCGTTGCCGTTGTTCTCGCCCAGGCTCATCACCGAGTTCGGACGCTCCACGGTGGTGATGCTCAAGAGTTTGCTGACATACTCCTTGTAACTCGTGCTTTGAGACAAAAATTTGTCGCTGGTGCCCTGTTTGTATTTTTCAAAGTGGACGCCGGCGTTGGCGAGGTAGCTCAATCGGAGTGTCTGAGTGCCGAAATTGATGGTTGGCCAGTCTTGCGTCAAACCATCTTTCGAATCCGCCGGGCACAGGAAAATCTCCTTTTTCTTGCTGACATACTCCCAGAGACAATCAATCTGGTTGTATTTGTCCTTGTCATAGTATTGCACGGAGGAGATTTTCTGGTTGTTGTCGGCCTGGAACATCGCCTCCGCCTTGCCGAGCTGGCTGAGGTTGTTCATGCAGGCTGTCCGCTCGGCGGTGCCACGGGCGCGGTTGATGGCGGGCAGGAGCAGTCCCGCGAGAATCACGATGATGCCGATGACCACTAGCAATTCGACGAGAGTAAAACGATGTTTCATGGAGAATTCCTCCTCGCCAGGCTCGGCAATTAGTGCGAAATTTCAAACTTATTGTTGGTTTTGTCCCAAAGCACGGGAATAGAGTAGACGTTGTCCTTGTTGTCCACCGAAGCGGAGGAGGCATCCTTGCCATCGGGACCTTTGGAGTAGATGACGATGGTGCCGTAGATAGCCGAGGCGTTGATTCCATTAATAGCGGAGACTTTGCCGTCGCCATCGTGGTCGAGATAGATGATGTACTTCCCGTCCCAAGGATCCGAATATTCGCCGGGGGTATTGCTCACGACATCCAAGAATTTGATTTTGCGCTTGTTGCAGTCAGCATAACCACCCCAGTCAGAAGATGGCGTGCCTTCGGCCTGGAGCATCTTGATGAAGCTCTGGTAGTCGGCGTCGGCGACCAGCTCCGCCGCGGTGGCCTTCATCGGCAGCACGCCATAGGTGGACTCGTATTGCTTGATGGCATTGACGAGGGTGGTCAACTCCGCCTTGGACTTGGCGGCCTGCGACTTCTTGATGGCGCCGTTGG
>JAFYIW010000074.1 GCA_017538465.1 Victivallales bacterium | reverse complement strand
TTCGGCGGGGCGGGCGGCGCGCAGGAAGGCGCCGGCCGTGCTGAGCACCGCCTGACCGACCTCCTCCGAGGTGAACCGATGCGTGGCAACAACATCCGCCACCTCATCAAAGACACGGTAGGTGTTGGCGGGCTGGGGATCCTCCGAGGAATGCAGACAGGCGTGGCGATTGAATGGCTGGTAGGCAAAGCCGACGCCGTAGGCGCCCCCCTTCGCGCGCACTTCGTCCCAAAGATATCCCACGGAAAGCAGTTGTCCCAGGACGGCCAAAGGAGTGCTGTCCGGATCGCTGAAATGCGGGGCGCGAAGGATTCGTGCACAATTGGAGACCTGGGCATTCACTGCACAGAACTCCCGGCGGCCAATTGCCGGGGCTAGTTCAACCGAAGGACTTTCCCAGGGAATGAAAGCGCCCGCCGTCTGGGCAACCGCAAAGGTGCCGGCGAACTGCTCGACGGCGGCCAGTCCCTCATCCGAGCCGACATACCCGCAGACGACCAACGGCAGTTCCCGCAGCGTCTGGGCGCAAGCCTGCAATTGCCCGCAGAAATCATCCAGCTGACTCTCCGTCAGACGGCCGAGTTGCTGAAGATGCAGAAAGCCGGTGAAGCCGTTGAGTTCCTCGGCGAGTTCGCCGCTTAACGTGAGACCGGCGCAGGCGCGCGCTTGACACCTGCTCAGATTCGCATGGGTGGAAAGCGCGGCGGCAGCGCGCATCGCAGAAGCGCGCAGAAGTTCCACCAGATGCCGGCGTTCGGTAAAGACCACCGTGTCCAACTGACGCCGGAAGAGTTCTAGACCGACGGAGAAACTGCGGTCCAGTCCGTCACAAGACAACTCGAAGAGCCGGAGATATTTGGGGGACTCGCGCAACGAGGTCTCGGTGAACCGGAGCGAGAAGTTCACGCCAAGCCGGGCGTATTCCGCGACGCAACGGTCGTAGGTCTGCGTGGCGTTGCCCAACTGGGGCAATAGATTCAGCAGAATGTTCATCGGAATCGCCTGTTCCGGCGGCACCGAACTGGCGTCTGCCAGCAATTTGACACGGCTGATGCCATTGTGAAAGACTTCGCCACGTTTCCAGGACAACCCGTTGGCAAAGACCCCGTCACTTAGCGGCAACGGCTTCAGTTTGGCAGGCAGGTCATCGCGCGTCAGCCTCGGCAGGGTGGCCAGCGCCTCCGGGGAGTCGGGCGTCACCGCGTTGCGTTGCAGTTTGGCGGCGAAATCACGGGCGCGGCGCACCTGCTCCGGCGACCAGCGCGCCAGCGTGCGGGCCAACCGCTCCGCCTGCGCACGGGCGCGCTTTTCGCGAAGCGTGGCATCCGGCAGAAGGTCGATGCGCACCCGCGCCGGATTGTCCAGCAGCCACTTCTGAATCAGCTCCTCGAAGTAGCGCGGCCGGCGGCGAAGCGTCTCCTGGATGCGAGGAAGCGCCTCGGACATGCGCAGGAAGACAAACGGGTCGTCGGAATAGTTCCAGGACGCCATGATGTCATCCAAGAGTTCAATCAGATACATCGGACCGATATTCTGGTTCTCCACTTGGAAAGCGGTGACCGCGCTCTCAACCTGCTCCGCAGAAAGACCGTCGCGAACCAACTTCTCCAAGGTGCTGAGGATTAACTCCTCCATCCGGGGACAATCCTGTTCCCGCACACCGCGCAGACCGACCTGGAAACTGGTGTAGCGCGTCTCGTTGTCGTAGCCGCTGTTAAGCATTGCCGCGCCCAGGCGGGACTCCTTGAGCGCACGGGCCAGTGGCGCGCCGGCATTGCCCAATAGCACCGCCATCAGCAGCTGGAGTCCAAGGTCGATTTCAGGGTCGCGGTCGCAATCCAGCCGCCAGGCCATCGCGCAGATGCCCTTTCGGCTACGCGCTGACGCGGCATCCGGCACATAACTGCGCCTCACCACTCGGGGACGCATCGACGCGCCAGTCACGGGCGGAAAGACGGCAGGCGACGCGGAGACACGCGACGGTTTCATCTCCTGCAGATGCGATTCGATGAAGGCCAGCTTCTCCGCCGTGGGGATGTCGCCGTAGAGCACCACGCGAGTGACAGCGGGGTTGTAGTGTTCCTGGTGGAACTTCCTGAACTTCGCATAGGTCAGCCGGGGAATCCGGTCGGGATCGCCACCGGAGTCATGGCGCACCGGCGCCTCCGGGAAGAGCGTCTCTTCGACCGTCCGGCCCAACACGGTCATTGGATCCGAGTAGTATCCCGACATCTCGTTGTACACAATGCCGTTATACTTCAGAACAGGCCGGCGGGCAGAACCCGACACCTCGTAGTGCCATCCCTCCTGCCCGAAAGTCTCGCGGTTCAGGCGGGGATGGAACACCGCGTCCCAATAGACCTCGAAAAGATTGAAATAGTCCTTTGGACAGCAGGTCGTGCACGGATAGATCGTGCGGTCGGGATAGGTCATCGCGTTGATGAAGGTCGCCACGCTGGTCTTCAGCATGCAGACGAACGGATCCTTCACCGGATACTTCCGCGACCCCTCCAGCACGGAATGCTCGATGACATGAGGCATTCCCGTGCTGTCCGTCGGCTCCGTCCTGAAACACAGCGCAAACAGATTCTCCGGGTCATCCGCCTCCAGACTAAGCACCTCCAGCCCGCAGTCATGGCGATATCGACGGGCGACCAGACGACGCTCTGGAAACTGGGTTGTGCTGACAAACTGGAACATC
>JAFYIW010000073.1 GCA_017538465.1 Victivallales bacterium | reverse complement strand
CCTTCATTTTTCTTCTTGCTGTGATGATGTTCGTCGCTTCCGTAATAGCCCGTGCCATATCCATAGCCGTAGCCATAGCCGTAGCCATAGCCATAGCCGTAGCCATAACCGCCGTTCTTGGGCAGATCTGCATTGTTGACAATCAACCCGACAGGCTTGACGCCCACGGAGTTCAAGGTGGCGCGCAGTTGCACCAGACGCGCCTTGACTAGACGGAAGAGACGGGTGACCAGCAGCATCGACACGCCCTGATTGGCAATCACCAGGGTATCCGAGACTTCGGTCACAGGCGGCGTGTCCACCACCACCAGGTCATACTGGGTGTAGAGCTTTTCCAGCAATTCCTTCAGATGGTCGCTGCCCAGCAGCTCGTTGGGATTGGGCGGAACCGGTCCGCAAAGCATGACGTCAATCCCCAACTCCGGAATGCTGTGGATGACCGCCTCGCTGGAAACGTCTTTCACCAGCACATTGGCCAATCCCTTGTCATTTGCCCCATTCGGGAGGAAACTCTTCAGGAGTTTATGCAGACGGGGCTTTCGCATGTCCATGTCAATCAACAGCACCCTGCGGTTATCCCGGGCAAACGCACGGGCCAGATTACAGGCAATCAAGGTCTTGCCCTCCGAAGGCATGCAACTGGTCACACCGAGGCATTTGCTGTCGCGGGTGAGCATCGAGAGATTGAGACTGGTGCGGATATTGCGGAACACCTCGTCAATGCGCTCTTTGCCGGTGCTTTTCAACAGGCTATCCTCGTCCTTATCAAAATGCGGCACAGCTCCAAACAGCGGGAGATTCAAACCCAAGATGGAAAGGACGGTCTCCGGGTTGGTCACCTTGGTATTGGTGGCAACCAGCAGGAAGGAAATGAGCCCAGCCAACGCCACTCCCAGGAACACACAGAAAATGAAGACTCTCAGGGGGCGCGGATAAAGCGGCTTCAATGCCTTGACTGCCGGATTCACGACGAAAATCGAATAGGAATCCAAGTTGGTATTGGCATCCGAGATGTCGATTTCGCTAATGCGTTTGACCAGCATCGAGCAATTCTGGTCCAACGCCTTCCAGGTCGCCTCCAGAATCCGGTATTTGCCGCTGATGGTTTCCAAATTCGACAATTCATTCTGGATTTCCACCAACCGGGCCTGAAGCATTTCACGCTGGTGCTTGGAACGCTCGCACCGCAATTCCAGCCCCCGGATGGAGACCTCAACCTCGTCCTCCTGCGCCTTTAAAATCATATCGCTGATCTTTTCATGCATTTCGATTTGATAATTCACCGTCAGCTCTGGACGTTTCATCATGTGGCTTAAATACATGTGCTGCAGAGTCATGAAATTCTGCTGAATGCCTTCCGGGAGCAGGAAAGGCAACATGATCTTGGCGGTGTCGCGATTGCGTTCGATTTCAGACAGCGTCAGTTCAATCTCCTGCTCGGCCAATTGCGCATCCAGAATCTGCGTGTTGATTTTCGAGACCTGCACCAACAAATCAGAATAGTTCTGCTCCAAGTCAAATATCTTGTTTTTCTCCTTGAATTCAAGCAGATCCGCCATCGCGCGATCACGCAGCTTTTCCATTTCATCCAGTTTTTTCTGAAGCGAGGTCGCGCCCGAGCTGGTGATTTCCGTCTTGCGCCGACGCATGAAGTTCTTATAGGCCTCGGCAATCGTATTGGCCAATTCCGCCGCACCTTCGGCATCCTGCGAATCAATGGTGATGTCCACCAAATTCGTGGCATTCACTTGGGTGACCTGAGGCTCGGAATACTTCTTCCCCTCCATCCGCTGCTTGCCGAAATTCCGATAGGCGGTCCCGATGACCTCACGGCTCTGAATCAGCTGGATTTGAGTGTTCAGAAAGGTGTTGGCGGCAGCCATGCCCTGCTCATTGACTCCCTGCAGATCCACCACCTGCATGCTGTTATTGCTGATATGCATCCGGCAAGTCGAACGAAAAATCGGCTTGACGGTCTGCAGGTAAATGATTCCCGCAAAGCAGAAGAAAACCACCGCAGCCAGGTAAATCCACCAGAAACTGCGTACATACGTATTGTAGATGAACATCACCATCGACAGAATGTCGGTGTCATTTTCGGCACCGACCGTCTGGTTCATCTCAAGTTTCGCATCCTGTAGCTGATCTTTCATCGTCGCGCTCATGGTTCGGGAGGAAAACCGTCTGGAATTTCCATTTTCAAGGGAGTTGCCGCAGAAACCGGGAAATCCCGTCACGCCTACCTCGACCTATTGTGTTTGACAAGTCAAATGCCTGATCAACCCTGCGGCTCTCCGCACACTTCCTCAATCATCTGTCACCACATGGATTCTGGCACAAACAGGATATCGCCATTCTGCAACTCGACATCCTGATCCAGCTTCTCGGATGAATTATAGATGTTCTTCAGATTCAGTGTCGTGACCTCCGAACCGCGAATCAACGCCACGCCGCTCTTCTTGGCCAGTTTGGTATAGCCGCCCGCCAACGCGATGGCCTGGCTGGCAGTGATGCTCTTATTCGGCCCAACCACCAACGGACCGGGCTTTTCGACTTCACCCAGAACATAGATTTCGCGGGCGGAGTTGACCAGGATGTAATCGCCCGGCGCAATCGTGATGTCATTCTCATACTCGCCTGGTCCAGTCAGCCACAGCGACACCGGAAGACGCATCCGAACGCCATCGCTGCCCTGACGCACAATCAGGATGTCACGCGCATCCGCCTTGTCCAGCAATCCGCCAACCCGAGTAATGAACTCCGAGCACAGGGGAGGCCTTTGCGTGTCAATGAACCAGCTTCCAGTATTACGCACCTCTCCGGCAATAAACACCGGCGGTGCCTTGGGCACGATGATGGTGTCCTCTGGCTGCAGGATGAATTCATCCCCGCCACTCTTGCGCGAAACCAGCGCGGAGACATCCAGCTTGAAACGCTGTATCTCCGTCTTGTCCTCGGCGGCATGGCGCAGCACCGCGACATTGTTCAGGTCAGCGCTTTCGGTAAATCCGCCCGCCGCGCTGATCGCCTGCAATGCCGTCATGCTTCCGTAGGTCGGCAGCTCCAGCGACATGCTGGTCTGCACTTCACCCAGGAGGTAAACCGTTCGCCGGGCCCAATGGGAGACAAATATGCTGACCTGAGGATCGCTGATTTGCTCGCCGCCCAGCACCTTGGACAAGGACGCGGCCACCTCCTTAGGCGTCAGACCTGCCGCCTGGATATATCCGCACAAGGGAAAGAAAAAAGTGCCATCCTCGCCAACCTGAACTTCCTGGCTGAGTTCATTCATCCGGAACACGGAGATGTTGAGCACATCCCCAGGACGCAACGCAGAGGAAGAATTCTGCGTCTGAGCAGCCAACGGCGAAAACAACCATCCAACGATGGCCAGAACGGCGAAGAAATGTTTCATATTGACATGTGTTCAAGGATGCATGACGCCGGGGCCATGCCCCTCAAGGACAAACCCAAAACAAGTAGAAAAAGGCCGCACCGAAAATTCATTCGATGCGGCCTGTCCTTTCCTTTAGGAACCAACTTCCGGTTCCACAGGAATTGCAGGAGCCCGCGCAGGGAAGGCTCGCCTAGAAGGTGTAACGGCAGCCCATGAAGTATTCCGTCACGCTGTAGTCGTAGTCGCTGTCGTAACGGAACTGGATGTTGCGGTACTTGTAGCCGACATACAGGGAGATGCCATTGGTGAAGATGTAGTTGGCCTGGAGTTCGGTGAAGAACTCCCGGTTGTCCATCGTGCTCTCCTTCTCATTGTTGTCCGACACGCCGAGGCGGCCCAGCAGCACAATGTGGGAAGTGGCCATCCACTTGGCGCTCATGGCGATCTTGTTCTGGACACTGGCGTTGCGGCCATAGCCGACAGAGCTGTTTTCACGGCCGGTGCTCAATGCCAGACCAGTCTCGAAATTGCTGACCGGGCGGTACTTGAGGCTGAAACGGCCATTGAACTTCCACTGTCCGTCAGCATCAGCAATGTGCCCCGTCTCGCCATCATAGTTAAGGTGCTCCATACCGCTCTCGGCAGTCACCGAGAACTTGTCGTTGCGGAAGTCAACCAAGCCATTCACGACATAGCGGTTGAAATTATCGTACGCGCCGTTATGATCATACTTGGTCTCCTCGTAACCCAGGCGGATACCCCCGCGGG
>JAFYIW010000072.1 GCA_017538465.1 Victivallales bacterium | reverse complement strand
TCATGGCAAGTTAACGATATAATTTCCTATATTATCCGCCAATGAGCAGAAAAGAATCCAAACTAGCGAATCCGATTTCCTCCCGTCTGGACGAAGTGTTCGAGGCGTGGCACTCCTGTGACACGGCGTATCTCCAGCTGGTCCGGCAATGGGGGATTTCCCTGAACACGGTCTGGGCCCTGGAGTATCTGGTCAAGCACCCCGATGGTGTGGAACCCGCCGTTCTGGCCGCCGACACGCACATGCTTCGCCAGACCATCACCGTGGTGCTCAACGACCTGGAGGGGCGCGGCTACCTCACTCGGGCGTTCCATCACACCGACCGGCGCCGGAAGATCATCCGCCTGACACCGACCGGGCAGGCCTTTGCGCAGACGGTTCTCGCCGCCATCAGCCATGCGGAGGCGGAGGCCGCCGCCACCCTCTCTGCCGAGGAGCTGAAGCGTCTTCTGGACTACTCACAGCGCTTCTCCCGGGCGTTCGCCCGCCGGGTAAGCGCAATCATCCTGCGGCAACCGTAGTTCCGTCGGTTCTCTGCTCTTCCCCTATAATATTCGTCAATCCTTGGATTTTGATTAAATATATCCTAAAATATAATTAACGACATGTTATGATTTAGAGGATGGGCGGCATTTTCGCGTGGATTTGCCGAGGCCATCCGGAGAGAGTTCTCAATGTCTCAGGTGACCGGTTTCAAGAGCAGTCAGGTGGCCAGCGAACTTCGCGGACGGATTGTCTCCGGGGAATATTCCCTGGGGAGTCGTCTGCCGACGTGCAAGGCGCTCACGTCGCTTTACGGCGTCAGTCTGGTCACGGCATACAAGGCCCTGGCCCAGCTGGAGAGCGAGGGTTACATCACGCTGAAGAAGCATGTCGGGAGTACGGTGAGCTTCATCCAGGACGCGCCGCATCCGCGATGCAAGTCGCTGAACCTGATCACCAGCCAATCCGACCAGCCAATCACTCAGGATTTTCTCAATGGCGGGCAGCGGCTTTTCGGAACGGACGGCTGGGAGGTCAAGGTCTTCCGGGTGCTGGAAGCCGAGCGTCTGCCGGACGACGTGCTTCTGGCGGTCAACTCGCCGGACGCCTATTCGCTCTTCTTCAATCTTCACACCATCTTCAAGAACACCCTGGCCAGCCAGGAGCACTTCTACGAGCGTGCAATCTACCTGGGGGAATACCTCCCGGACATGCGACTTACCAACATCACCTGCGACGAGTCCGCCACCGTGCACGCCGTGCTGGAGCATTTCCGCGCCCGCGGACGCACCCGCACCGCCATCTTCCAGTACCATCTGGACAACATGACCGAGGCCCAGCGCATCACCGCCTGGTGCGGCGAGATGATGGCCCATGGCGCCAGCCTCCAATGGTGCAACGACCATCTCTTCCTGTGCGACATCCAATGGGGGGACCAGCGCACCAAATGGATGCGCGAGTCATTCTTTCAGCTTCTGGAGCGCAATTTCTTCGCGGAGATTGACTCGCTCTTCGTTCCCATCCCCAAGCATGCGCAGGTTCTGACGGAGCTCTGCCGGAAGAACGGCATCGCCATTCCGCGGGATTTGGCCATCGTGACCCTGATGGGCGATGATGCGAATCTGAACCAGTCCAGCCCGGCGCTCTCCTACGTGGACAACGCCATGCGACACCATCTGAAGCTGGCCTTCCAGGTGCTGGAGAGCCGTCTCCAGGGGCAACGCACTCCGCAACGGCTGTTCACCTTCCATCCCGAACTGCACGTCCGGGAAAGTTCCCTTTAGTCTCTACGTTTTTGTTATTCCTTAACCCCCAGCTGGAGAAGAACTGCAATGAAAAGCCGTAGGTCATTTACATTAATTGAGTTGCTTGTCGTCATCGCGATCATCGCAATCCTGGCCTCGATGCTCCTGCCCGCGCTGTCGAAGGCCCGTGCGAAGGCCCGCGCAGCCTCCTGCCTCAACAACCAGAAGCAATGCGGCCTGGGCTTCCTGATCTACGCCGACGAGAACAACGGCGAGATTCTCACCGAGGCCAACCCCAACGGGCCGGACCAGAGTTTCTGGTCCTGGCTGCCCATCTACACCCACGACATGATCTGGCGAAACGCCGCCGGCTACAACAAGGATGCCTTCACCCAGTCGCTGATCAACGAAAAGCAGATGTTCTGCCCGGAGTCGAAGCCCGACACGGAAATCACCCGTCTCTGGCAGACCTACGCCGTGCCCATCCGTGACAACACCTTCTACGGCGCCATCAAAACTGGCTGCTCCTTCCAGAATGGCATGCAGTCCTACTCGCCGGACCGCTGCCAGACCAGCAACAGCAAAATCTACCTGCTGGCCGACTCCGCCCGTTTCTCCGACTACCAGAAGGGCTGCTACTACATCTCCTCGATGAACGGCCTCGGCGGCGAGGGAACCCTGGCCGTCCGTCATGCCGGCAAGGCGAACATGCTCTTTGCGGACGGCCATGCGACCTCGGTGGAACCCGCTGCCGGACTGGAATACTTCGCCCGCGTCTATGGTTCTGGCTGGCATCATGTCGCCCTGTTCCCTGGCGGTGGCCAGCAGCTCTTCCCAATCATTCCCGCTGCCCAGGACCTGTAACAGGCTGACTGCATAAGGCAGAACGAGGCGCTTGCCAAGACCATGGACATTGGCAGGCGCCTTTGAGTTTTCGCTCCAGTCATCCCCCGATATGCCTTCTGCAACAATGGGGAATGAGGCAAGACTTTTTTCTGGCGGTTTGCAAATCCCGTAAGAAAAACTACATTATTGTTGTTTTCAATACGGATTTATCCAAGCGGGTGTAGCATAATGGTAATGCATCGGCTTCCCAAGCCGACTACGCGGGTCCGATTCCCGTCACCCGCTCCAGCTATTTTAAACCGCCTCGCCGCTACCTGGCCGAGAACAGCGTAATATTCCGGATCCAGTAGGTCAGGCGCGTTCCCCTGGGATTGCATCCGATGCGCACGAACTTGACGGTGGCGTCCGGAGGGATGCTCTGGTCGAACATCACCCGGCGCACCTCCCAGCTGGTCAACGGCGAATCGTAGGCGAAATTCACCACGCGGGTCTGCGGCACTCCCGGCTGATCAAAGCCGACCATCACATACGCGCAGGCAAAATCGTTCTCCACCTTGTCCTGCAGCGACTTGACCTCGAACTGGATTCCGCGCGCATCCTTGAAGTCCTCGGCGGCGCCCTTGAGTTGATGGACCGGGTAGAACCACCGGTCCACAGGGTCGTTCCAGGCGACACTGAAGCGCAGCGCCTTTTCCGTTTCGTCAAAAGCGCACTCGTAGGTGGAGGCCGAGGTGTTTCGCTCCCATGCCGAGGGCCGGAGCCACGAGTCCAGGCGCGTCTGACGGCAATTCGCCAAAAAGCGCTCGAGCAGCTTCACCGGAATGTCCAGCCGGGTGGTTCGCCTGTCATTGAAGATTCCGTAAAGGACGAGATGACCGAGGAAGTCGTCCTCTGGCAGGGCGGGATAATACACCGCGTCAAATTCGGTTTTGGAGAGTGGCGGGAGGGTGATCTCCGAGGGCAGGCCGGTCAGCCTGCCGCCCTCGACATGGATGACGCCGGTCTTGGAAATGTCGTCCAGATTCCAGATGATGACCTTGAGCTTTCCTTCCGACCGGGACATCTCCGCAACGCTCTTCTGGCTGGCGATGGTGAAATCCTCCGGCGCGAGTTCGGCCCGGAAGATGACCGCGAGGTCCTCGTCACCGCTGGCATTCGCATGGCGGTCAACCATGCCGGGCGGGATTGCCGGGACATCCGGCGACAGCCCGCGAATGCCGGCAAGATAGGCGGGATAGCGCGTGGCGACAAGCTGCGCCGTGCCGCCCGTCGCCTCCATCGGGGTAGGCGTCCCCAGCATATCGACCAGCGTATAGGCGCCGTCTTCCAGAGGCAGGTCAAAGGCCTTCGGGGCGGCCGGGTCCGGCTGCGAGTCCACACTGGAGAGCTGCCAGAACACCAGCACCTGCGAATGGTCCGGCTTCTCCAGCAGGAACGCCTTCAGGCCAGCGCCCGGCTTGATTTCCCCCAGCAGTCTGGCGTCGCCAATCTGGGCAAGCATCGTGGCCATCGCGGCGTAGGCGGGCTTCACCGAGCCGTCCCGGCGCATCACCCCCCAGTCCTTGCGTCCTTCGGCCTCATTGTAGGGGGGGAAGACGAAGAAGAAATTCCGCGCGATGCCCTGCATCTGGTGATACAGCTGCGACTTCGGGTAGAACTCCGCATGGAGCATCTCCTGCTGCGGCGAGTGGGCCTTGAATCCCGCCATCACGCCATCCTGGGTGGAATGTCCCTCCAGCTGCGTGCCGCATTCGGTGATCCAGACCGCCCGTCCCGGCATGCCGTTGGCGGCGCAGAACTCCCGCAATTCCGCATCGACGACGGCGTATTCGGCCGGCGCCGCATAGGTGTGATAGTTCATGACATCCGTGTATTTGGCGATGTCGTTGCGATACATCGTCTGGTGGTAAAGGGTGTTCACGCCCGCACAGGTGGCGCCCGGGGCGACGATGATGTCCGGACGCCCCGCCCGGAAGCCCAATGACGCGGCCTTCAGCGCGGCGGCATAGTCCCAGACGGGCACCTTGGCGAAGCCGATGTCCTCCTCGTTCCAGAACTCCCAGTCGCCCATCCGGCCGCCGAAGTCCCGCGCGAGGCTCCGGCATCCCTGGAAGACGCCCAGCAGATTCTTTGGGACGCTCTGCTCGTTGTCCGTCCATTTTGGCGCGTCATGGAACATCCCGGAAACCAGAATGCCTCTCTGCTGGAGCAGCTCGGCGTTCCGTTGATAAACTCCGTACTGGAATTCGCCAGGCGAGGGATTCACGACTCCCCAGGCAAGCCGCTCGCGCACATTCGGGACGCCGGCCCACGCCAGCAGGTCGGAGACCACCCGGAAGCCATCGCCGTCATACCAGCGGCATTGGAAACTCCCCGGCACCGCCAGCCAGCTCTGCGCGGAGTCCACCCCGTAGAAGGAGTCGCCGGGGTGGGGCGGGGGCGTGCTTCGGGTAATGATGGTGAAATTGAATGACGACTCTACCCCGGGGGCCATTAGCCGCACGACATAGTATCCGTTGGGCAGGCCAGCAAACTCCAGCGGAGCGCCTCCCCCCTGGGGCCATTCGCCCTCGGAGAGCGCATTCCCGTGCCAGTCCAGCAGCGTGTAGCGCAGCCCCGGCACGGCGGCATCCGTTTGAAGGACCGCCGGCTCGCCCTGGAAAAAGACATTCCCGGGGGCATCCGTGCAAACCAGCGGCGTTTGCGACGACTGGGCTTGCGCAAAGCATATCACGGCCATTGAGAAAACAATGGCAATACCTAAAATTCGCTGCAGACGACTCTTCATCATTACGCCTCCGTTGGTCCTGAACAAATCAAACTTGCTACTCGATGACACAATATACAGCCTGTTTTTGCGATTTGCGACCATCGCGGCGCATATCAGAATAACCTGAAAATTGTCATAGCAGGGGTAGTGTTTTGGGTTTAGGGATTAAAGTATGTGGTCATGCTCTCTGCCGACAGCCAATCCGATGCCACAGCGCCATGCCAGCAAGCCTGGCGGGCACGGCGAGGGAACGCCATCCTGGTGGCGATGCTACTGGCCATTACTGCGGTCAATTTCTGCCGGACAGTGAACTATGACTTCCTCGACCACTGGGACGACGGGGTCTTCATCCTCGAAAACCCACGACTGGACTGGACTTTCGAGAATCTCCGGCACTACGCCACCCAGCCCTTTCAGGACCTCTACACGCCACTGCCGATGTACTCGCTGATGGCGGACAACGCGCTCTTCGGACACCAAAGCCCCCTTCCCTACCATCTCCACAACCTCGCCCTGCATCTGGCATGCGCGGCCCTCCTCTACTGGATTGCCCGCAAACTCAGGCTCTCGCCGACCTGGGCATTCCTCGCCGCGCTGCTCTGGAGCGTGAATCCCCAGAAGAGCGAGTCCGTGGTCTGGATCACCGAACGCAAGGATGTCCAATGCGGTCTCTTCGCCTTCGCGGCGTTTTTGATGTTCCTCTTCGAGCTTGATTGTATAACTACTTGGAAACAAGTATATTATGCAATAATCTGCGGAATCCTGGCGGCCCTGGCCATCTTCGCCAAGCCCGCCGCCGCGCCATTGACGGGCATTTTCGTGGTCTATGCGCTGGCTTTTAACCCGCGCAAAAATGCGCGGACAAGGGAGTGGCTGCTCCTGCTCATCCCGGTGGGCTGTGCTCTGGCCGCGACCGCCTGGTCTGCCTACGTGACTACCAAGACCAACCCCGGCGCCTTCTCGTGGTCGCCTGCGGTGCCGCTGCACAACCTCCTCTGGTATCCCGTCACCGCCGTCCTGCCGAACTTCGGCGTGAATCCCATCTACCCGAACATCACGGGATTCAAGGAATACTGGGCACTTTACCTAATTGGCGTGCTTCTCCTGGGTGTCTTGCTCTGGTATGCGCTTGCCATCCGCCACATCGCCTGGCAGAGCCTGCTGGGCGGCGCGCTCATCCTGGGCGGGACGATGCTCCCGGTGCTCGGGATGTGGGTGTACACCAACTTCGACTACTGCGACCGCTACAACTACCTCGTCTCCGCCGTGGCGGTCGTAGGTCTGGCGCTCATCATTCCGGAGAACCGCCACACCCGATTGGGAGCCGTCCTGCTCATTGCCTTGATGATGCTGGCCACGCAGCTGAACCTGGATGTCTGGCACGACACCCAGACCTTCTGGCGCACGCTGATTGCGCGCGACGGCCGCGTGAACCCGAAGGTCTTCGAGGTCGCCGCCAATGACGCGCTCATCCGCGACGACGCGGAGGACCTGGACAACATCGTCGGGTTTCTCAGGCAGCACCGCAACAGTCTGGAAAGCCCGCGCCTGAGCCTGCAGCAGGTGGACAACACCATCGTGCTTTTGGAATCCCACGCCAGCCTGTTGCGTGAGGAACGTTCGCGGTTCCTCGCGCAGATTGCCCCGCTGATGCTTCAGGAGGCCGCGACCGGCGCGGAGCCGCCGTTCATGCGCGGCCAGAACTACCCTTTGATTTACCGCCGCAATGCGGATTTCGCGCTGAGGCTAAACCAATTTCTTCCTCTCCAAATTCCAACCAACCCATAAACTGCAATGCAACTGGTTTCCGACCAAATTCTGAATGCCCAGAAGGGCTCCTCGTGGATTCGTCGCATGTTCGAGGCGGGCATCGAGATGAAAAAGCAATTCGGCGCCGAGAATGTCTATGACTTCAGCCTCGGCAGCCCGGACCTCAACCCGCCCGCCACCGTCATCGACACCCTGCGTGGCCTGGCCGACCAGGTGGACGTCCCCGCCGGACTGGGCTACATGCCCAACGCCGGCTACCCCGCCGCCCGCGAGGCGCTGGCGAAATGGACCGAGGCCGAACAGGGCGCGCCGATGACCGCCTCGAACATCATCATCACCGTCGGCGCGGCCGGCGGCCTCAACTGCATCTTCCGGGCCATTCTGATGCCCGGCGAAGAGGTCATCTGCCCCTCGCCCTATTTCGTGGAATACGGCTCGTATGTCGGAAATTACGGCGGCGTGCTCAAGCCCGTCAAGTCCGCGCCCGGCACCTTCAAGCTGAACATCGAGGGCATCGCGGAGGCCATCAACGAAAAGACCCGCGCCTTGCTCATCAACTCCCCGAACAACCCCGCCGGCGTGGTCTATACCGCCGATGAAATCGACGCATTGGCCGCCATCCTCCGCAAGGCCAGCCAGAAGTACGGTCGGCCCATTCTGCTGATCGCGGACGAGCCGTACCGCTTCCTGGCCTACGACGGCGCCACCGTGCCCTCCGTGCTTCCGCGCTACGAATACTCCGTGGTCTGCTCCTCCTTCTCCAAGAACCTCGGACTCGCCGGCGAGCGCATCGGCTACATCGCCGTGAACCCCGCCATGGGCAACGAGGCGGCGACAGAGCTGGTCTCCGGGCTCATCCTCACCAACCGCATCCTCGGCTACGTGAACTCGCCCTGCATCGGCCAGAAGCTCATCATCGGCGGACTTGCCGACATCTCGCTCGCCCTCAAGCTCCAGAGCGACCAGCTCGCCATCTACGCCGAGCGCCGGCGCATCATGGCCGACATCCTCACCGAGGCCGGCATCGAATTCCAGATGCCCGCCGGGACCTTCTATTTCTTCCCCAAGGCCCCGCACGGCATGGACGACGTGGCTTTCGTGAAAAAGCTCGCCGACGAGCGCATCCTCGCCGTCCCCGGCTCCGGCTTCGGCTATGCCGGATACTTCCGCATCGCCATCTGCGTGGACAAGGCCGTCATCGAGCGTTCCCGCGACAGCTTCATCGCCGCGGCGAAGAAAGTCTAAAGTTGAAAGGGTAAAGGGTAAAGTTTACTTGGCACCCGGGACAGACGGGACCTGAGGCATGAGACCTGGGACCTGAGGCCTGGGACCTGATCTTTTACCTTTTCTCTTGGCTGTGTTCCCCGTGAGGGTGCCTAATCAAGGCATTTCAGCCGCGAAGCGGCAAGCGCACGGAGTGCGCAACTATGCGTAACCGCCTGCAAGTGCCCGTAAGGGCACGCAGCTGGCGGGGAAGGCCAACAATACCTCTGCGCCCGAAAAGGGCGCCACAACATCCTGGCTGAAGACGAAAACAGGCGCCAGAATTGCCGCAGTCAGGTACCCTCTCGGGGAACACAGCCTTACGGCAAGACGGGGCGGCTATCGATTGGTGCCGGAACGATCCCCCGACATCGGATTTCGACGGCGTATTGGACGAGATGTGCGTCCCGGCTGCCAAGCCGGGGTCTTCTTACATCCCGGTTGGCACATCCAGCCATTCTACTGGCAAGTCGGGGAATTTCAGCCGCACGGCGTTCATCACCGCTTTGGGGCCGGTGGTCTCGGTGGCATAGTGCCCCGCAATAATGACTGAAATGCCCAGTTCCTTGGCGGTGTGGTAGCGTTGGTGGAGCATCTCGCCGGTCAGGAAGGCATCGACGGGGAGGGCGGCGGCCTCCTCCAGCGAGCTGTCTCCGCCGCCGGAGACGATGGCCAGGGAGCGGATGGGTTTTCCGTCGCGATTGTCGAGAATGCGGCAAGTCGTGGGAAGACCTTCATTTAATTTCTTCACAATGGCCTCCAACGTGGTCGGTGTTGCATAATTGCCATAATAGCCGATTTGAAGTCCGTGATATTCTGCGAAGGGGTGGCGGAGGTCCGGGGGGAGCCCGACCAAGTCAGCCAGCATCGCGTTGTTGCCGACGGCCCGATGGGCATCCAGCGGCAAATGCACAGCGTAGAGGGAGATGCCATTGTTCAGAAGCGTCCGGAGACGATTGGCATGAATGCCCGTGATGTAGGGCAGGCCGCCTCCCCAGCTGAGTCCGTGGTGGCAGAAAAGAAAGTCCGCCCCGCGTTGTACTGCGCGTTCGAAGGTCTCCTGGCAGGCGTCCACGGCGAAGGCGGCCTTGCGGATGACGGCATTGCCCTCGACCTGCAGCCCGTTGTTGGAGTAGTCCTGAACCGGGTATTCCGCGAAAAGCGAGTCCAAAAATCTTGTTAGTTCTTTTAGTGTATGCATAAGTAATTTGTTTTTCTAGATTTCTCCTGCGCATGTCGTCGCAGGGGCACAACCGCCATTTTCATTCCTCTTTCCCCTGTACGGCGCGGTCCTCGCCAGGGAGGAGTTCTCGCAGGGAACAGGAGTGGAAGGTATTGACGTCCACTTCGAGGTCGGGCGGGAGGACGACCTTGAGATAATTGTCGGACCAGCCGTGGTTGGCGGGCTGGCCGGTTTCCATGAGCACTTGAACGGTGGTTCCCAACTGGCTCCGTGCGAAGGTCTCCGCTTTGGTTTTAGCCAGTTCCAGCAGGCGCACCTCGCGCTCATGGGCGACTTGCGGGGCAGGACGGCCTGGCCAAGTGGCGGCGGGGGTGCCGGGTCGTGGCGAATAGCAGAAGACGTGCATCAGCCCCAGCGGAAGGGCGGAAAGGAAGTCGTAGTTGCGCTGGAATGCCGTGTCATCCTCGCCAGGAAAGCCGACCATGATGTCGGTGCCGAGGCATACTCCGGGAATCTCGGCGGCCGCGCGGTTCACGGCATCGGCGTATTGCGTGGTGGTG
>JAFYIW010000071.1 GCA_017538465.1 Victivallales bacterium | reverse complement strand
GTTGCCTTTTTTCATAGTTTAGGTTAAGGAGTAAGCGAACATCGTAAAAAAATCAAGTAAACCAGTAAACAAATGAACATCGTTACCAAAAAAATTGACATGGGGGACGGCCGGATCATCACCATTGAGACCGGCAAACTGGCCAAACAGGCGGATGGAGCCGCCGTTGTGACTATGGGGAACACCATACTGCTGGCCACCGTGTGTACCAAAAAAGAAGCGGGGGAGGACGTGGATTTCATGCCCCTGCAAGTGGAATACCAGGAAAAATACGCCGCTGTCGGACGTTTCCCCGGCGGTTTCTTCAAACGGGAGGCCCGTCCTTCCAATTATGAGATTCTGATAGCCAGGTTGGTGGACCGCGCTTTGCGTCCGCTCTTCCCGGACGACTACCACGCCGACACCCAGGTGCTGGTCACGCTGGTCTCCGGCGACCGCAACGAATATCCTGACGCTTTGGCCGGTCTGGCCGCTTCCGCCGCCTTGAGCGTGTCGGACATCCCTTTCCACGGCCCGATTTCCGAAGTGCGGGTGGCCCGCATCAACGGGGAGTACAAAATCAATCCGACGGCGGAAGCCATGCAGGAAGCCGATTTGGACTTGATTGTCGCCGCCTCCATGGACAACATCATGATGGTGGAGGGCGAAATGAAGGAAGTGCAGGAGGCCGACCTGATTGAAGCGTTGAAAGTGGCGCACGCCGCCATCAAAAAGCAGTGCCAGGCGCAGTTGGAACTGGCCGCGGAAGTGGCGAAAGCCAATCCGAAACGCACTTATTGCCACGAGACCAATGACGAGGAATTGCGTGCCCGCGTGAAGGCCGAGACCTATCAGAAAGTGTATGACATTGCCAAGAACCCCACTACCAAGCAGGAGCGCACCGATGCGTTCGAGCAGGTGAAAACGGATTTTCTGGAAAGCCTTCCGGAAGAGGAGCGTGCCGAAAAGGCCGCCATGGTCAACCGTTACTTCGCCGATGTGGAATGGGAGGCGGTGCGCAACATGGTGCTGACCGAACGCCACCGTCTGGACGGCCGTAAGCTGGATGAGATCCGTCCCATCTGGTGCGAGGTGAATCCGCTGCCTTCCGCGCACGGTTCCGCCATCTTCACCAGAGGCGAAACCCAGTCGTTGAGCACTTGCACCTTGGGCACCAAATTGGACGAGCAGATTATTGATGGCGCCATCATTGAAGGCACCTGCGATTTCCTGCTGCATTACAATTTCCCGCCTTTCGCCACGGGTGAGGTCAAACCCATCCGCAGCACGGGCCGTCGCGAAATCGGCCACGGCAACCTGGCCATGCGTGCCATCAAGCCCATGCTTCCGCCCAAGGAGGAATGCCCCTATACCATCCGTGTGGTTTCCGACATCCTGGAATCCAACGGATCCTCTTCCATGGCCACTGTCTGTGCCGGCACGCTGGCGCTGATGGATGCCGGTGTCAAGCTGAAAAAGCCGGTTTCCGGTATCGCCATGGGTATGATTAGCGACGCGGCCACGGGCCAATACGCCATCCTTTCCGATATTTTAGGCGATGAGGACCACTTGGGCGACATGGACTTCAAGGTCACGGGAACCCGCGACGGCATCACCGCCTGCCAGATGGACATCAAGGTGGAGGGCCTTTCCTACGACGTGCTGGCCGAGGCTTTGGAGCAGGCCAAGCGGGGCCGCATGCACATTCTGGACAAGATGCTGGAGGTGCTGCCAGAGCCGCGTGAGGACTACAAGCCGTTTGTGCCCCGCATCGTCCAGATTCAGATTCCGCGCGACTTTATCGGTGCGGTCATCGGACAGGGCGGAAAGGTCATCCAGGAGATGCAGCGTGAGACCAACACTGTCATCAACATCGAGGAGGTCGGCGAGTTCGGCATCATCGACATCGCATCGCCCGACAAGGCCTCCATCGACGCCGCTCTTGCGCGCATCAAGGCCATTACGGCTGTGCCGGAGGTTGGCGAGGTGTACGAAGGTCCTGTGAAGAGCATCCTTGAATTCGGAGCCTTCATCGAAATCCTCCCCGGAAAGGACGGTCTGATGCACATTTCCGAATATGACTGGAAGCGGATCGACAAGCTGGAGAACTACATCAAAGTTGGTGACATCATGCAGGTCAAACTGATCGGCGTTGAGGAGAAGACCGGCAAGCTGAAGCTCTCCCGCCGTGCGCTGCTGCCGAAGCCGGAAGGCTACAAGGAGGAGCGTCGTGAGCGCGGCCCGCGCCGTGACCGTGAAGGTAGGGGCGACAAGGAACGCCGGCACCATCACGGCAGGGGAGGCCATGGTCATGAGGAGGGCGGCGCCCCCATGTCTGAAAACTAAAAACTGATAAGGCTGCCTTCGGGCAGCCTTTTTTTTGTCCCTTTTATCGGATGTATTGATTTTTTTCCGATATTTGCAAATTATTCCAAATTTTGAAAATATGAGATTGGGCAGATTATTGACAGTTGTGTTTGTGCTGTTTGCGGCGGTACGTCCGTCGGCACAGGTTGTGACTCCCGTAAAGTGGGGCTGCAAGGTGACGGCATCGGGCGATG
>JAFYIW010000070.1 GCA_017538465.1 Victivallales bacterium | reverse complement strand
CTGACGTCCCGGCCTTGTCGTCCCGGCCTGTCGTCCGTCGTCCCGGCGATAAAATTCTAATCCCCATGCCTGTCACCCCGTCGCATTTAAGAAATATATATCGATGCAGGGACGAAGTGGCTTCTTTCTCTTATAGTAAGGCATGGAACCACGTTATTGCGTTTTCAACTCCCCCGAATTTTCCATGTCGCCTAAACTCGAATATGCCTTCAGTGAACAAGGTCGCCTGATTTCCCTGCGGTGCCAGGGACTGGAGTTTGCCTCTGCGGATGACGGCGCGCTGTTTCTTGCGCAGCTGCGTGACCTGGTCGGCAACCCAGTCGAACTCTGCGCCACGGACTTCGCCCAGGTGGCCTGCGAGGCGTTGTCCGACGGAGGAACCATTCTGCGTTTCAGTGATTGCAAGAAGGTGCGAGGCACCACGGCGGAAGTCACGGTGAGGCGCATCAATCCTGCCGAAATATGCTGGGGCATCCGCATTGACCTCGGCATGGACACGCTTCAGGTGGAGTGGATCGACTTCCCGCGCGTGCGCATTCGCCACGAACAAGGCGGAAAACTGCTTCTGCCCATCAACGAGGGGACGCTTCTGGACGATCCGCAGATCCGCGAGCACACCTGGCTCCAGCCGTCCTACGCCGAATATCCCATGACGGGCGTCTCCGGCTTCTATCCGGGTCCCGTCGCAGCGCAGTTCGAGGCATACTATCGGGATGAAAAGGGCCTCTGCGTGATTTGCCCGGACGCCGCGCACGCCCCCAAGACCGTGGACGCACGCGCCGAGAACTCCGAGGCCATCCGCCTGATGCTCCAGCATTTCACCAGTGGTCAGTCGGAATTGCCTTACGAGGTGCGCTTCATCGCCTTCGAAGGCGACTGGCAGAACGCCGCCGAACTCTACCGCGCCTGGATGGAGGAAAACGACCACACGTTGCCGAAACCACTCGTGGAACGTCTGCCAAAATGGCTGGCGGACTCCCCTGTCGTGGTCGCCTATTCGGTGCGTGGTCACGGCCCGGACTCCGGCACGATGGCTCCCAATGAATACTTCCCCTACGAGGCCGCGCTGCCCACGCTGCAACGCTACCGCGAGGCCTGGGGCGGACCGCTGTTGGCGCTCCTGATGCATTGGGAGGGCACCGCGCCATGGGCGCCGCCCTACGTCTGGCCACCCTACGGCGGCGAGGAACTCCTGCGGGATTACGCAAAGAAACTCCATGCGCAGGGGGATGCCTTGGGACTCTACTGCTCCGGCATTGGCTGGACGCAGCGGAGCAATATCGACCCCACCTACGACTGCCAGCGGAAATTTCAGGAACTCCACGTGGACCGCGAGGTCTGCGCTGGCCCGCGTGGCGAACGCTATTCGCGCGTCTGCAACGGCTACAACACCATCCGCATCGGCTACGACCTCTGCGCGAGTCGGCCATTCACTCACGACACCGTGAAGCACGAGGTCGCTTCCGCCGCCCAGGCCGGCGTGGACTACCTCCAATACTTCGACCAGAACCAGGGCTGCGCTTCGCCACTGTGCTACTCCCATGACCACGGGCACCCCGCGCTCCCAGGGCCCTGGCACACCGACGCCATGCGCGAACTGCTCGCCGACGCCCAGACCGCCGCCAACTCCACCGTGCTGGGCTGCGAGAACGCCGCCGCCGAGCCCTACCTCGGCGTCTGCCAACTCAACGACCTGCGCAGTCATCTCGCCTGGGGGTGCGGCGGCGTCCCCGTGCCGCTCTACTCGTATCTCTTCCACGAATACACTTCCGGATTCTCCGGCAACTGCGTGTGCCTCGCCGCCTGGGTGGATGTCGAGCGCACGCCGGATTTCCTGCTCTGGCACCTCGCCTGGCACTTCGTCGCCGGAAATCTTCTCACCGTCGTCCTCAAGGACGGCGGGGACATCCACTGGTGCTGGTCACGCGACTGGTCCGAGAGCTTCCCGGAGCAGGCTCCCATCATCCAACTCGTCAAGAACCTCGCCCGCTGGCGCCGCGAGCATCCGGAACTCGTGGCGGGACGGATGGTGAAGTGCCCGAAGGTCGAATGCGCCAATGTCGTCATCCACCGCGTGGAGATGCCGGACCTCGCCGCCCCCGCCGTCCTGGCCTCCGCATGGCAGAAGGCTGATGGCAACCGCGTCGTCATCCTAGCCAACACCACCCGAAAGGAGCAGCCCTGCACGGTAGAGGGGCACCCCGGAACCATCGTCGTCCCGCCTCTGGATGCGTCTCTTTTAATAACAAAGTAACATGCTAGTAACAAACAACTATGGAGCATTCTTTTCAAGTGGCGATTGACGGCCCTGCGGCCTCCGGCAAAAGCACCGTCGCGCGGCTGCTGGCCGGACGCATCGGCGGATACTACATCAACACCGGCGACATGTACCGCACGGTCTCCTGGGTCGCGCTCCAGCATGGCGTGGATCCCGTGGCGAACCCCTCGGGCGTGGTGGCATTGCTGTCGGATTGCGACCTGCGCTATCGCATTGTGGAGGGCGTTCCCACGCTCTTCCTGAATGACGCGGTGGTTCCGCAGGAGGCCATCCGTTCTCCCGAGGTCTCGGCCATCGTCAGCCCCGTCGCGGCGATTCCCGAAGTGCGCGAATGGATGCTGGACCGCCAGCGTGAATGCAAGGAGGTCGGCATCGTCATCATGGAGGGCCGGGACATCGGCACGGTCATCTTTCCTGACGCGAAATTCAAGTTCTTCGTGACCGCCAGTCCGATGGAGCGCGCCCGGAGACGGCTTGCCCAGAAGGGCGAGGTCGCCGATGGCGCCACCCTGGAATCCGTCGCGGCAGACATCGCACGGCGGGATGAACTCGACTCCACCCGCGCCGTCGCGCCACTGCGTCCCGCCGAAGACGCCGTCACCATCATGACCGACGGCATCAGCGCCGAGGAAGTCGCCGACCTCCTCGCCACTGCAATTCGTAATTAGCGATGGATGTTTTCCTGGGGCGGGAGGGGAAAGGAATTTCGCTCT
>JAFYIW010000069.1 GCA_017538465.1 Victivallales bacterium | reverse complement strand
GTTAGAGGTTCAAGGTTAGAGGTTAGAGGAGTTAAAAGATTAAAGGTAAAAGGTAAAAGTTCTGGTCTCTGGACTTTGGACTCTATTCGAACTCGACCGTTTCGGCGGCGGGCTGGCCCGTGCCGATTTCGTTCTTCTCCGCGAAGTCGAACTTGACCTGCGTCTTCCAGGTGTCGCCGTCCAGCCGCATCTCCTTGACGAACCACAGGCCGTTCTCGAATTTCTTGGCGCCCTGCATGAGCAGCGTGCGCCAGGGTTTGGCCTCGCCGCCATGATACCATTTGGCCTCCATGGGGAAACCGTATTCCGCCTGGAACCACACGTCCACGAAGTCTCCATTTCCGGACGGATCGGCCAGCCGCATCACACGGCATTCCTGCCAGCGGCTGGAATCGCGCGGCAGTTCCTGCACGAAGTCCCAGTATATGAACGAGAAGGACAAGTCAGAGGGCGAGACGCCAAAGTCGAAAAGGCTGGGCTTGGTCTCCTGATCAGGCAGGTCGAGATGCTGAATCGTCTTGCCGGCCGTTTCGCGGAGTTGCTCCAGCCCATAGACATTCTGGTCGTTGAGCACCAGCTGGGCGTAGAGCGAGTCGGGGGTGAAGGTGATGCGCACCCGCAAGGTGGCCTGGAGTTTCTGCTGCCCCTTGCGCTGGTGGATGATCCGCCCCGTGAATTCTCCCCAGGCATCCTGCGCCATGGGCTCGCGCAGAATCCGCAGGAACTCCTTGGCCGGCAATTCCGAAAAAGGCACCTCTTCCTCTGCCAAGACGACGTTTGAAGGAGAGGCTTCTTCAGATACGAGGGCTAGCGGAGCAAACAATCCCGCCAGCAACAGGATGATGGAAAGAAAACGGCACATGGAAGACGAAGGGGGATTTTTCTCCTACCAGCGACCCCGTTCGCTGGGAAAAAGGTTTTCAAGATTATTCCGGGTTCTCCGGGTTCTCTGGGTTCTCCGGGTTTTCCAGATTCTCCGGCTTTTCCAGATTCTCCGGCTTCTCCGGTTTCATTCGGTATTCGCCTTTATAATCCGCCATGGCCGCCTCCGCTTGCTTTTCCGCCGCATAGTCCTTATACCAGAAGAATGCAGTGGTAATGCCGCCGACAACCAGCACGATGATGACCAGCCAGGCGATGATGCGGCAGAAGCGCTTGTATGGCGTGCCTTCGGCGTCCCTCGGGAAACGTCCACCACGCGAGAAGGCCTTGCGTTGCTTGCGGGTCAGACGCATCCGCGAATTGATCGCCCAGCCATTGCCTTCCAGCAGGCTGGAGAGGTCCTGTCGCCGCAGCTTGATGATGGCCAGCAGCGCAATGGGGGCCAGCAGAATCAGAAGAACCGCCAGCAGCGAAATCAGAATCGCCACCGTGCTCATGCTCGAAAGCGTCTTGCAGATGAAGGCGAAGGCGCTGGAGATGGCGGCGAAGGCCATGCCGACGCCGGCGAACATCATCGCCTTGTTTTCACCGCTTTTGACGGGAGCGGGGGCCTGCGCCATCGTGGCGGCGGCCGCGGCTTTGGGGTCGTTGATGGTCTCGCTCATGTTCTTGGTGATGGTCGCATCCGAAGTGCTGGCCATGGTGGAGACCTTGTCCTCCGCCATCTTGCCGAATTTCGAGAAGGGCGCCAGCAGCGCCTCCCTGAGGCACACGGGATTCTCGATGACCTTCACGATATGCGAGGTGTATTCCACGCCGTCGCGGTCGAAGAAGATGCCGCGTTTGCCGACGGTGAGATTGCCCTTGTCGCCGATGGTGACCGGGGCGCAGACCGTGTAGGGGGCCTTGGACTCGACCTCGATGTAGATGAGGAACATGCTGCTGTTGGCGGCCAGCGCGGAGTGCGCCCCCAGGTCGTCCACCGGGAAGCACATGTTGAACCAGCGGCCGTCGATGACGCATTTGCCGCGCTCGAAGAGCGTCAGCTGCTTGGGGTCATAGAGGTCGGGGAAGCTGATGAAATTGTTGCACAGGGGGACCAGATACTGCAGATACAGCAGCACCTGCTCGACGGCGGCGGCCTCCTTCAGAATCGCCGCCACGGCGGCGTCGCGGGTGGCCAGGTCCTCGGCCAGCGGAATCAGCTCTTTGTCCGCCACGTATTTGCGCAGGTGCTCTAGCTCCACCGCGGCGCAGATGCCGCCCTTCTGCGAGGCCATGTAGGCCTGGTAGGCGGAGAAGGTGCCCAGCACCTTTGCCCATCCGACCGGGGCGAGGGCCTTCGTCTCGGCGCCCAGAACGGGCTTGATGATCTTGTTGAGCACGTCACGCCACCAGTCGCGGTAGAGCGGATTGATGTAATCCAGGTTGTCCAGCGGGATTTCCGCCTTGCCGGCCGGCTGCACCAGCGGCATGGCCTTGAGGTGGGATTCGACGCCTGGCCATTGCGTGGGGTCGATGGCGGCGGGGGCGCCGTCGCTTTGGAGGACCACGCCGGTAAGACGTTGGTCGAAGCCCTGCAGGTCGCATAGCTTGAAGAACTCGTCCACCAGAGACCGGTTGGCGTCCAGCAACGCCATCATGGCGCCGGTGTCGGCGCCGAAGGGCTGAATCTCCGAAGTGGCTTTCCCTTCGGGCAACGCGCCGGCGGCCAGCCACTCCAGATACTGCGGAATGGCCTCATAGAAGGCCTTGACCTGCTCCAGGGTCGCTCCCTGGGTGCCGTCCAGGTCCTTGGTGCCGCCGGTGGCCAGCACGGCGTCAGCGACCAGCGCCTTCATCTCCTCGGCCTTCGCGGCGTCCTTGGTCTCCGTGGTGGACAAGAGCGAAATCACGCCGTCGCCATTGAGGGGGCGAGCGGTCAAAATGCCCTGGAATTTTCGGACGATGGCCAATTCGATGGCCTCCTGGTTGGGGACCTCCAGGTCTTTCAGGATGTAGCGCGCGGAGTGGTCGATGGCCTTGCCGGTCTCGGACTCGATGTTGAGGTCCGTGAGATGCAGCCTGCCGCTGAAATTCGCGGTGATCTGGTCTTTCTTGGGATAGACGTCCAGCAGCCAACGGATGGCCGCCTTGAGTTCCTCGCTGGAGATATGCCCGCTCTTGCTCGTGTCCACGTAGGCCAGGAACTTCGGGTCGCAGACGAACGCCTTGACCGGCGCGCTCATGGCGACCCACAGCGCCTCGTCCAGTGTCAGGGCGTCTTTCAGGTCATGGCCATTCTCGATGACGAGCTGATAAGCCTTGCCTTCACGAATGAATTTCATGGTGACTTTCCTTTTGGGGTGGATGATGATTTTCAAAAAAGGATTTCAGTCCAGGGCCACGGTGTCCTGGTAGGCGGGGACCTCCGTCTCGTAGCCTCTCTTTTCGCGGATGAGTTCCGCCAATGCCGCCGAACCCTCCGGTTCGCCATGAGTCACAAAGACCTTGCGCGGGGCGGCGTCCAGTCCGTCCAGCCATTTCAGAAGTTCCGTGCGGTCGGCGTGGGCGGAGAAGCCGGAGATGCGGGCGATCTTGGCCTTGACGTCATAGATGTCGCCGAGGATGCGGACCTGCTTTTCGCCGTCCAGAATTTGGCGTCCCAGGGTGTTGTTGGCCTGATAGCCGACGAAGAGCACGGTGCATTCCGGGCGCCCGATGTTGTAGCAGAGGTGATGCTTGATGCGTCCGCCCGTGCACATCCCGGAACCCGCGATGATGATGACCGAGCCGCGGATGTGGTTGATGGATTTGGATTCCTGGGAGGAACGCACCACGGTGACGTTGTTCAGCCGGACGGTCTGCGCCAGCCGGATGGTGTCGGTGTCGAAGAGGAACGGATGACGCTTGAAGACGGTGCTGACCTGGGTGGCCATCGGCGAGTCCACGAAGATGCGCAGGTGAGGAATGCGGCTGTCTTTGCACAGCAGCGCCAGGAAGTAGAGGAGCTCCTGCGTGCGCTCGATAGCGAAGCTGGGAATCACCAGGTTCCCGCCGGCCTCGGCGGTGTGGTTGACGATTTCGGCCAGCTCATCCGGGATGCTTCTGGTGGGCTCGTGGTCGCGATTGCCGTAGGTGGACTCGATGACGACATAGTCGGCATAGCCAATCGGCTTGGGGTCGCGCAGAATCGGCATGTCCCATCGCCCCACGTCGCCGGAGAAGAGGATGGCGCGTTTCTCGCCCTCCTGCTCAATGGTTATCCGCACGCAGGCCGCTCCAAGGATATGCCCGACCTCGATGAATTCGGCCGTGATGCCCTCCCCCACTTCAAAGGGCTGCGCATAGTTCCATTTCTGGAAGTACTTGACGACCTCCTCGGCTTCCTCTTCCGTATAGAGCGGCTCTTCCGGAAAGGGGCCGTGACGGCCTTCCTTCTCATGACGACGCCGTTTGAATTCGGCGTCTTCCTCGTTGAGCCGTCCGCAGTCCATCATCACGATTCTGGCGATGTCGGCGGTGGCGCTGGTGCAGTGGATGACCCCCTCGAAACCGAATTTGACCAGTCGCGGGAGCCGTCCGCAATGGTCGAGATGGGCGTGGGTGAGGATGACCGCGTCGATTTTGTATGGGCTGAGGGGGAAGCGTTCCCAGTTGCGTGCCTTGAGGTCATGCTCCTGATATAGCCCGCAATCGATGAGGATATTTTTCCCGTTGGCCTGCAAAAGATAGCAGGAGCCAGTCACATTGCCCGCCGCGCCATGGAAACTGAGTTGGATGTTCAAAGCGCTTTCTCCTTCTGGTGGAAGTAGGGAAGAATCGCGGATAATATAGTCCGTTTTTCTTCCCATGCCGCACGCGCGGGCGGGTGTACGCTAGGCCAGCAGGATGTCCTGGAGGTTCCAGTCGGCCAGGAACATCGCCCCTACGGACATGGTGAGGTGGAAGAGCGAGGTGTTCCACTTCATCTCCTTGCCCCAGCCTTCGAAGGTGCGGGTGGCGCCTTCGCGGAGCATGTGCAGCCACGCCATGTCGTCCGTGAGGAGTTCATGCACCAGCTGGGCCTCTCCGTCACGGCTCAGCGCGGCCAACAGCGGGAAGACCACGAAGAGCGAGGTCTTGGAGAGGCGCGCCTCGCGCACGCGCCGCAGGAACTCCTGTTTGCCAGCCTCTTCGGGGAAAAGTCCGAAGTAATACGGGTAGGCATTTCCCACGAAAGAGATGTGCTGCGAGATGTCGCTGTCACGGAACTGCTTGCGCTCCGAATCCCAGAAGGCCTTCACGAACGCCGTCTTGAGGGGAGACAGATCCGCGTATGGTGCTTTGCCCAGCAGTCCTGCCACGGCGTTGAAGTATTTGATGGCCCCCAGATAGTAGGCGTTCAGGGCGACATGCTTGCTGTGGCTCATCTTGCCCTCCTCGATCTCCGCGTCATAGCCGTCCTGGAAATTCGGCGGCCATTCGACCACGCACCACTTGTCGGAGCGGTTGATGAGTCCGTCGGTGTCGGTGTACTGCTCATGGTAGAAATCGAGGATGTCGGCAAAGGCGTCATAGCGGTTGCGGACGTAATCCAGATTGCCGGTGAGTCTGCAGTAGGCGTAGAGCAGCGGATACATCATCAGAGGATACTCGGCGATTTCCTGCATCATCGCGCAGGCCGCGCAGGTCATCAGGCCACGGTTGATGAATTTCGTGGCCAGGAAGTCGTCGAAAAACTTCTCGATGAGGACGTAGTGCCCGGTGAGCATGCAGTAGGTCAGGAGCGTGTAGCAGCCGTCGCCGAGGTAGTAGCCCTTTTCGCGATCCATGCAGTCCTGGTTGACCTCCTGGAAGCCGTAGTGGAGCGTGTCCACGCAGAGCTTCCAGACCGCGAGGGCCTTCTCGTCGTGGTATTGGCATTTTGCAGTAAGCTGGAAGGGATAGTGGCGGGCGACGAGCACGATGGAGTCCATATCCACCTCGGCCCCTTCGGGGAGCAGGATTTCCGCATAGCGGAAGCTCTTGAAGTCAAATGGGTTGAGAATATCCTTTTGGGCGCCGGAGAGCCGGAAAAACTCCTCATAGACGCAGTTGCAGCGCATGTCGTAGCGAACATGGCCGTCCTCCAGGAGCTCCTGCCCGAAATGCAGCGTGATTTCCGAGTCTTTCGGACCATGTGCGGAAAAGAGCATCACGCCGACATACACCCCGCCGAAATCAATTGCGATACGATTGCCCTCGCGCTTCAAACTTACGGGGCGGATGTCCTCGAAGACCAGCTGGCTGGAGGGTTGCGGAAAGAGCTGGTAGTGTGCATTTTGTCGCAATTGCGCCTTCTCCCAGCCGGAGTCGTCAAAGTCGGGTTGCTCGAAGCCGACCTCCGGGGCGGCGGCGTCATAACGCTCCATGAACTGCGTGTCGTAGCCCACGATGCCGCATGCGCTGTAGGCGGTGTGTTCATGCTGGAGGAAAGTCTCGTCCGAGGCGACGACGGTCTTTCCGTCGGCCACCACGTCCAGAATCAGCCCGTGCTGATGGTCGCCCGAGACCCACACGCGGTTCAAGAGTCCCTGGTAGTAAGTGTGGACCGCCAGCGTGTTCTGGCCGGGCTGGACATAGTCGGACAAGTCCATCTCGTTGTAGAAGTAATGGAAATCATATCCCGCCGTGGGCCCCTGCCCCACGAAGCGACCGTTCACATAGAGCTTGTAGTAGTCGTCCGCCGAGATGTAGATTTTGGTGCTTTTGATCTGCTCGGAGGTCAGCGTGAATTTTCTGCGGAAGAGCACGTGGCGGTTCTGCAGCTCAGGCGACTCTGGAGGGACGGCGGGTGCCAGCTGGCGGTGGAAGACGTTGCGCTTCTCCAGCGCCGCAAAGCGCCCGGAGGTGATCCATTTGCCCTGGAAAGTGTGTTCGGTGGTCATGGCGGAAAGAGATTGGATGTTTGATGACGGATATGCATAATGTAGCCGACAAGAATTTTTTTTTGATTTTCTTTGCCAAGTCTTTCACTGGAAAAGAGGAAATCTAGGATATTATATGCAACGACACGACATCTCGCACTTGGGGTTTAATGTTCCCCCTTCGCGGTTTCTCTCTCCCCCTAGCTATACCATGAATCCTTCCCTCAACAAGCCTCTGATTGAGCTCTTTTTCGATGCGGCGAGCATCCGGCGCTGGAATGACCAGATCAACCCGATGGAGTTCACCGAACTGGACAAGCAGGCCCACAAGATGATCATCGCCTGGGTGCTGGCCAAATGCGAGGAGGATGGTCATTCCGCTCATATCGACTGGAAAAAACTGGTCGAAGGCGCAATGTTCGAACTTTTGCATCGTGTCATTCTAACCGACATCAAGCCCCCCGTCTTCCATCGGATGATGGCGGACAACGGGCCTCGGCTCAACCAGTGGGTGCTTGATCAAATCCATCCGCTGGTACGTCCCGTCAAGGGCGGTTTCGCCAAACGCATGGAGCGCTATTTTCTGGAGAACGGCTATGCCGCGCAGGAGAAGCGTCTGCTGAAGGCCGCGCATTATCTGGCGACCCAATGGGAGTTCAACATCCTCTACCAGCTGTGCCCCTTCATCCGCGGCATCGAGCAGATCAAACAGGAGATCGAGGACCAGCTCGAGGATCACATCAATCTCATCGGCGTGCAGAAAATCTCCTTGAAGCGCAAGACCTACGGATTCATCGACCTGTGCGGGCAGCTCCGCTTCCAGAAGCGCTGGAGCCAGTCGCCCCGCATCCCCGCCACCTCCGTGCTCGGCCACATGCTGATGGTCGCCATTCTGACCTATCTGGCGCTCTGCGAGACGGACGCCTGCGACCAGCGCATCGTGAACGGCTTCCTGGGCGCCCTCTTCCATGACCTTCCCGAGGCCCTGACCCGAGACATCACCTCGCCCGTCAAGAACGCCGTGGATGGCCTGGCGGACACCATCAAGAAGTACGAAAACCTTCAGATGTCCGAGAAGTTGGAGCCATTGGTGCCCGTCTCCTGGTACCGGATGCTGAATTACTTTACGGACAATGAGTTCGACAATCGCATCGTGGTCGAGGGCAAGCCCGTTCTCAAACTGGGATGGAAGGAGTTCAACGAAAAATACAACGACGGGAAGTATTTCCCGGTGGACGGAGAGGTGATCAACGCCTGCGACAAGCTGGCGGCCTTCATCGAGGCCACGGAGTCCATCCACAACGGCATTACCTCCAAGCATCTTCAAGAAGGCATCGAGCGCCTGGGCGAACTATATCGGGACTGCCACATTGGCCCCATTGACTTCGGCGCCGTCTTTGCGCAATTCCGTGAACTGATCTGACCGCGATTTCATGACCGACGACCCCTCAAATTTCCTTGCCAGAACCACCGAGGAAATCTGGTCCGCCAAGCAGGAAGATCCTAGCCGGGCGGTGTTCGGGCTGAAGCTCGCGCCGCTGATTCTGTGCCTGATGGTCATCGCCTTGCTCTGTGTCGGCATCGCCATGATCCACTCCGCCACCATCGCCACGAAAGGAGACTTCTTCTTCCGGCATCAATTGATCTGGATTGGCATCGGGCTGTGCATGTTCCTTTTCGCGGCCTTCGCCCCGCTGCGTGTCCTATACCGCTGGTCGCATTGGGGGATTCTGCTGATTATGCTGCCTTTGGCATACCTGGCCTTCGCCAAGCTCATGACCTCTTTCGGAGGGCTGGGAGTACTGCGTTTTTTCCCCTTCATCTCCCAGACCAAGGGCGCCATCCGGTGGCTGCAGTTCGGTTCCGTGAAGATCCAGCCGTCGGAGTTCTCGAAGCTCTTCCTGGTGCTCTATCTGGCGGCCTACTATGGACGGCTTCCCCGCGAGCAAATCCGGAGGTTCGTGCCCGGAGTGCTGATTCCCGGAGCGGTCGCGGGAGGGATTCTGGCATTGATTTTCCTGGGAAAGGATCTCTCCACCACCGTGATCACCGGCGGAATGGCCTTCGTGATGATGTTTCTGGCCGGCATCCGTTTCCGCTGGATTGTCCTCTTCGGCGTCCTGGGCGTCGCCGTGGTCTATGCGTTCATCCAGTTCAGCCCCATGCGCGTGAACCGCATGCTCGCCTACCGGGACCCCAAGGTGTATCGGGATGAGGAGTCCCACCAGCTCTGGCGCTCGCAGCTCTGCCTCGGCTCCGGCGGCATGACCGGCGTGGGCTACGCGAACGGCGTGATGAAGACCTATCTCCAGGAGTCCCATACGGACTTCATCGTGGCCGTGCTCGGCGAGGAGTTCGGGATGGTCGGCATCTTCGGCGTCATCGGCGCATATCTGCTGATTTGCCTGAGCATCGTGGCGATTGCCCTGCAATGCCGCCAGCGCTCGGATCTGCTGCTATGCCTGGGAATAGCGATGCTGCTTGCGCTTCAGGCGATGGTGAATGTGGGGGTGGTGAGCGGATGGTGCCCTCCCACGGGCGTCACCGCGCCTTTCCTGAGCTACGGCGGCTCCAGCATCATCTCGCTGATGTTCCTGATCGGGCTGGTGCTGAACGTGAATCTGCGCAACCGCGCGGCGGTCTCCCGGGAAATCAGCAGCCAGTGCTGTCTGCCGACGCCATCGGCGATGGAGCTGCTTCACCGGGAAGAGACGCCGCGCCGGGAGACGAGGTGACTATTGGGGGGAAGAAAAAGCATACTTGTTATTTGCCCCGGCGGAGTGAATGGGACAATTGAGACGATTGAGCCCCCGGGGACAGGCGGGAGAGGATGAGACAAACGGGGAAATGTTCCAGGCGTCCCACGGCTGGCGAACCCAGTGCAAAACCCAAGGCAAGTCAACGATGTGGCTCTCTATTTTTGCCTGGACCTCGCGTAGTTCGCGCGGAAGAATTCTATCCACTCGCGCTGAAGGATGGCCTGGCTTTCCGGCGTGGAGATGGCGGACAATGCCTGCGATGCCTCGGCGTAGGTGAAGGGCAAAGCCTCGAAGGCGGCGCGCTGCTCGGGCGATATGGCCTCCCAGCCCCCCTGCTCCAGAATATCTTTCCAGGCCGCCCGCAGTTCCGGTCCGCAGTCGATGATCATGACTTTGATGAGGACGCGCATGACGGTGAAGAGCCGCCCCGTCCAGTCCCCGCGGTATTCAAAGTCCCGGGCCAGCTCGAAGGGCTGCGCGTCTTCGATGCAGAGGTTGGCCGCCATCTCCTCCGGGGTGTAGAGGTCGCGCCGGACAGGCTGGCGATAGAGCGTGTAGCGCACTGGCCCCCCCGACGAACCCGCCGGACGCGCCCAGAGGCGCTGCGCCTCCCGGCTGAGCACGAAGTCGATGAACTCCTCCGCCAATTCGCGGTCCGGTGCGCCGCGCAGCACTCCGATGGGGTCGGCGGAGACGGTGGAGGCGGCGTGGGGCGTGCGGTATAGGACCGTCTCGCGGCCGATGTGCGCACGCTCCCAGTCCACTTGGGATCGGCCGTAGAAGTCGATGCACATCCCCGCGGCGATTTGGCCGGTGGCGGCGTCCGCGGGGATTTTCCCGGCGGAGAAGGTGAGATATGCGGCGTTGCCGCC
>JAFYIW010000006.1 GCA_017538465.1 Victivallales bacterium | reverse complement strand
TGTGCCGATTGGTTTTAGCATGCTTCAGAGAATGAATGGCATCTTTGATGACATCCTCATGTTTCTCTATAAGTTGAAGAGCCTGCTGAATTTCCTGCGGATTGTCGGAGTCTTTGGCAGGGAAAGCGGAATTGTAGGCGGTTTTGGCCAGTGAATAATTGATGTTTCCAGACAAGAGCTGGCAATAATTGTCAAATTTTTCATCTCTTTTTGTGCTGTTGTTCAGTTCAATCGCTTTCTGGAGAATAGTTATAGCATCGTTATGATGTTCAGGGCCAAGCCGATAATAGGCTAAGGCTCGATTGAATTCCAGTTCTTTCCATTGCGTGTCGCCAAGTGCCTGTGCGGCCTGGTCGTAGAATTGGATGGCTTGGGTGGGATTGGTCTTTAAGACTTTATTGCCTTCCTTGAAGAGTTCTCGGGCAGTCTGAGCATTGAGCGCGTTCGTGGAAAGCAGAAGCATTGCAAGCGGGAGCAAGGCGACGCGTTTGCGTTGAGGGAGGAGCGTGGCCAGAGCCAGAAGAATCATAGCCATCCCCAGGAAAATCTGGAATTTGGGCTGAAGGTGGATTACAATGCTGGTTTCCAGGTCTTTCTGGTCGGCGCTGGCGATGAGATGCTGGTAGGTTTCACGAAGATCAAAGGCATTGGTGCCAACGGGGAGGTAGATGCCCCCGGGGGTGGCTTGCGCCATCTCGCGCAAGGTCTGCGAGTCGAGTTTGGTGCGCACGACTTCGCCGTGATATTTCAAGACGGACTTGTAGCCACGCTCGTCCGTGACCTGAATGGGCGTGCCGACGGTGTCGTCCCCGATGCCGATGGCGATGAGGCGGATGCCGGCGGCGCCGAGTTCCTGGGCGGCGGCGACGGGCAGGGAGTCATGGTCCTCGCCATCGGTGATGAGGATGATGTCCTTGTACTCTTTTTCAGTGCCGTCGAAGACCTGTTTTTGGGCGAGACGGAGCGCATCTCCCAGGTTGGTGCCGCCCCGGGTGACCGATTCGGTGGTGAGGTCGGCCAGCATCATGCGGAAGAAGCCATAGTCTTGTGTCAGCGGACATTGTACGACAGCATTCCCCGCGAAGGCGACCAGCGCCACGCGGTCACCCTGAAGGCTCTCGATGCACTCTGCCACGTCGGCCTTGGCTCGTTCCAGTCGCGATGGACGAAGATCCTCGGCTAACATGGAGCGTGAGACATCCAGGACGAAAACCACATCGCGCCCCTGTCGGTCAATCTTCTCCTCGACGGGGTTCCAGGCGGGACCTGCCAGGGCAATCACCAGCAAGAGCACCGCACCAAGCAACAGCATTCCCCGCAGAAGATTAAATCCAGAGGGGGTCTCATGCAGCAGGGCCGCTGCCGCATTGGGGCCGGCGATACGGGAAAGCGCATGGCGGCAACGATGTGCCGTCAATAGAAACAGAGTGCCAAGGACGGGAAGGAGCCAGAGCAGATTCAGATAGGATGGGTGAGTGAACATCGGATTAAAGCCTATGCCTTAAGCATTATGGCAGTCTGCGGAAGATGGTGGCGCGAAGCGCGAGGAAGGCAAAGAGACAGACGAGTCCCCACCCCAGGAAGGGCAGGTAGAGTTCGCGGTGGGTGACGTAGCGGAAGGACTCGACTTCACTTCGCTCCAGTTCGTCGATTTCGCGGTAGATGGCCAGGAGCGCGTCGGCGGAGTCGCAGGTATGGAAGGTTCCGCCGGTGGTCTTGGCGAGGTTCTCGATGTCGGTGGTGTCGTAGGACATCCCCCCCATGCCGAAGAAGCCGCGTGGAGCGCGGTCCTCATCGGTGACGATGGCAATGGTATAGACCTTGATGCCGTACTTCTTCGCCAATTCGGCGGCCTCGGGAATGGAGCGGGTGTGCGGTCCTTCATCCTGTCCGTCGGTCAGCAGGATGATGACCTTGGACTTGAGACGATAGGCGGAGGCGTCCTTCTGCGTCTGGGCGGCCAGCGTCCGCTCGGCGTCCTGAAGCCGGGCCACGCCCATGGCGACGGCATCTCCGACGGCGGTGCCATTCTCGTCGGACTGCTCGGTGATGAGTTCAATGCGGCTGAGGGCGAATTTCAGGGCGTCGTGGTCAAGGGTGAGGGGGCAGACGGTATAGGGATAATGCGCGAAGGCAATCACCCCCAGGAGGTCGCTGTGACGTCCCTTCAGACCCGATGCGCGGTCGCCGAAGACGAATTCCTGGAAAACGGCCTTCACGGTGTCCAGGCGATTCTGCGAACGGCGGCGATAATTCATAGGCGCAGACATGGAGCCGGAGCGATCCACGATCATTTCGATGGCGATGCCCTGGGTGACGTCTTTGATTTGCTCCTGGCCCAATTGCGGACGCGCCAGCGCAATAGTCATTAAGACCCATGCGAGAGTGGCCAGTGCGGCGGGTAGCCAGTGGAGCCGCATGCGCCAGGTGTGCGGCAGGATGGTCAGTGGCGCGATGGTCGCCACGCGCAGGGCGGGACGACGGGGTTTGCGCCAAAGACGCCAGGCCCCTATCAGGATGGGGAAGAGCAGGGCGAGAAACGCCCATGGGGATTCAAAACGAAACATCTATAAAAATGAGGGATGAGGGATGAGGGATGAGGAATGGGGAATCCAGTCTAGGTGGCTGTCGGCGGCGGTGGCGGCTGTGTGGCGTCCAGAAAAGTGCGGCAGGAGGTGGTGATTTCGTTGATTTGCGGGGAGTCGGGCACTTGCGCGGCGAATTTCACCAAGTCGCAGGCGGTGAGGAACTTCTGAAGCAGTTCGCGGTGTTCACGAACCAACTCTGGGGTGGAAGTCAAGAGTCGCAGGAACTCCTCGGTGGTGAGTCGCGGGGCCTTCACGCCAAAGCGATTTTCCAGATAGTCGCGTAGGATGCCGGAGATGCGTTGATAGAAGCGCTTGTATTCTCCGCTTTCGGGGAGTTTCTCAGCCAAGAGCGCAGTCAGGTCGCGCTGGGCAATCTCGTATGGCGTAAGTTGTGGTGCGGCGGCGGCCGCCATCCTGCGGCGGTGGAGGGTGCGCCAGAGGCTCCCGCCAATCAGCGCCAGCACTAGCAATGCGCCACCGCACCACGCCAGCAGACGGAGGAGGTCTTGGCGGTCCATGCCCGGCGGGTCAACGGGGGCAAGGTAGTCGTCGTTCGTGTCTTCGGAAAGATTGGCGTCCGCAATGTTAATGGTGAAGGGCTGGGTCGTGACGGTCACGGCATTGCCTTCGGCATCCTTGAAAGTCACGGTGACGGCGGGAATCTCATAGGGCGGCTGGAGGGGCTCAAGCTCATAGCAGTACCGTCCCTTCAGTCCTTCGTTCGTGCGGTTGAATGGCGTCACTGTCGGCTGCTGGTCACAGTCAAAGCTGAGGGATTCCCTGAAATCCAAATCAGGTGGAGGCGGAGGAAAGGTTCCATCCACGTCAAAGTCCGGGAAGATGTATTCCACAATCAGCGGAACCGTTTTTTGGTAATCCAATGCCTCATCGTCTTCTGGAGCGAGGATGCGGACCGTGAACTTGCCCGATGGATCTTTTTCCAAAGCTCGCTCCACCAAGGTGTCTTTGGCAAACCCAACTAGGGCAAAGGCTGTAATTATAATAGAGATAACTTGTTTCATTGTAAAAGATAATTTTACTTTCTTCTGGTGCGGCGTTGGAGGAAGCTGGAGAGGTCACGGATGAAGTCCATGCCTGTGGTGAGAGCGAGCTGGTCCACGCCGAGGCGTTGGAGGCGGGAGGTCAGGAGAGTCTGTCGTCGGGCTGTGTTGAGGGCGAAGGCGTCGCGGACGGCACGGCTGGAGGTGTCCACAAGGATGCTCTCGCCGGTTTCGGCATCCTGCATCTCGATGAGGCCGGCGTTGGGGAGAAATTGTTCGGAGGCGTCGTTGAGCTGGAGCGCAACCACGTCGTGTCTTCGGGCAAGCATCTGCAATGGCTGGTCATAGTCGCCGCCGCCGATGAAGTCGGAAATCAGGAAGACCACCGCACGCTTTTTGAGGACTCGTGCCAGAAAGTTCAAGGCTCCGGCCAGGTCGGTCCCAGTGCCTTGAGGACGGAAGCCCAAGACTTCGCGGATGAGACGCATGGCGCTCGTGTTTCCTTTTACGGGCGGAATGAAGAGCTCGGTGCGGTCCGTGAAGAGCAGAAGCCCGATTTTGTCGTTGTTCTTCACGGCTGAGAAGGCCAGTGTGGCGCACAGTTCCGCGGCGAGGTCGTTCTTGGAGGTCTGTCCGGCACCATAGAGCCCAGAGGCCGATAAATCCACGGCAAAGAAGACCGTG
>JAFYIW010000068.1 GCA_017538465.1 Victivallales bacterium | reverse complement strand
TCATCTTTGTTTCCTGATGTGATTACTATCCAGTAGGAACGCTATTGAACAGGGGGTATTGCAAGACAGAGTGTTTGCACGTCTAGGAGACCACCCCGTTCAGGTATTTTCACTCCTAAGAGCAACCATTAAACTAAATATAGTGTGCGCTATTTCATTTGCAAAGTTTAGGAAAAAGAATTCCGGGAGATGCGGCAGCTCCGCCATCACGGGCGCATCCACGAACTCGCGCTTCACGGCGGCGAGGCCGCTCGCTGCGCCTGCATGGAAAAATCCGTGGATTTGAAGTTGGAATAATAGCGGCCTTTCTGGACAGTGACTTTGATGACGCAGTAGTCCGGGTCGGCGACGCCTTTACTATAATACTGCTCGTCGCCCTCCCGCCAGATTCGCTCCTTGGTGGCGGCGTCCTCCAGGATTTCGGCGGTGCCCGCCAGACTGACGCCCCGGAAGAAACGCCGGTCCACGAAGTATATGCTGGCCTTCGGTTTGCGCCTCAAAGCACTCACCTTTTCGCTGGAGGTGTTGGTCGTGAAGTAGAACTCGCGAAGGCCATTTCGTTCCCGCGGCTTCAGCATGGCGCGGGTGACCGGGAAGCCATCCTTGTCGATGTAGCAAAGCTGCGCGATGGAGCACTTGTCGATGATGGCGCCGAGCGTCTTTTCTGGATTCCGAATCATTTTCGCCTCGATTTCCTACGATTTTTCTGCCCTCAAACTGGAACGATGGTCTCCTGTCGGATGAGGTCCCCGGTTTCCTCGTGGACGATGTTCAGCAGGATGCTCCGACGGCAACCATGCCTTCTCAGGGCATCCAGCACCGTCTGTCGGTTGGCCACGCAGAATGGCTCGTCTCCGAACCACAGCACGATTTCATCGTATTCCCCTGCGTGCTTCAGTACCTCCATGAACCCTGAAAGCTTTCCCAGATACTCCGCCTCGCTGACGCCGTGGACGGCGGCGCGTTCCCTGACGAATTCCTCCGAGAACAAAGGCGCGGAATACGTCCCCTGGCTCATCGCCTCATTGAACGGAACGAAGCGCTCCCCTGGGTACTTGCCTTGCAGAATGCGGTTGAGGCGCTCGCCTGCCGTGATGTTGACTTTCATGGCATTATTGCTTGTCTGTGGGAGAACATTGCTCCGGTGGCATTATCCAAGATGCTCCAATGCCTCGCCGTCCAGACGCAGCGGAACCCATTCGTCCATCTGGCGTGCGCCAAGGGAGTCGTAGAACTCCAGGCTGGGCTTGTTCCATTTCAGACACCACCACTCCACGCGACCCCAGCCGTTCTCCACCGCGATTTCGGCAAGGCGCTTGATGAGCGCCCTGCCGATGCCGCGCTTCCTGAACTGCGGTCGCACGTACAGGTCCTCCAGAAAGATGCCCGGCCGCGCCAGCCAGGTGGAGAAGTTGTTGAACCACAGGGCGAAGCCCGCCTTCTCGCCGTTGCATTCGGCAATCAGCACCTTGGCGAAGCCCTGCCCGAAGATGTTCTCGCGAAGCATCTCCTCGGTCGAGAGGTCCTGCGCTTCCGCGTGCTCGTATTCAGCCAGTTCGTGGATGCACGCCTTGATGAACGGCGTGTCCTCGATGACCGCGTTGCGTATGGTGATGGCGTCGCTTGGCATTACGTTATTTCTCAAATGGATTTTTATGATTCCGTGTCGTCTGCCTTGGCATTCACCTTGCCCACTTCACCATTAGTCAATTAGCCGTCCTGGCCAGCCGAATGCCCAAATCAAAGGCCTTCTGGCAGTCCTGGGGGAAGACCGTCTCGTGGCGCTGGCGCTTGGCCTCGGCGTCAAAGCGTCCCAGATGGTAGCGGCTGTAGTCCTTGGCCTGCAGGGTGTCGGAGGAAATCAGCGTCTCGCAGTGTCCGAAAAAGCGTTTCATCCAGCCGTCGTAGCGCTGGAATAGGGCATGGTAGCCCATTTGGTCAAAGAGCGATTCCGGGCAGTTCATCGTGAAGACCAACCCGATGCGCTTTTGCGGACTTAGCGGACTGCCGGGGTTGTCGTAGTTCAGGTACTGGAAGAGGAAGCGCTCCAGGAAGGAGCGCGCCTCGCCCGTAATCTCGCTGAAGTAGATGGGGCTGCCCAGGATGACGGCGTCCGCCTCGTGCGCCTTGTCCAGCACGGCGGTGAGGTCGTCGCGCAGAATGCAGCGGTTCGGACGCGGCTCCTTCCGCAGTTTGCAGCCGAGACAACTGACACAGCCTTTGAAGGTGAGGTCATAGAGATGGACCATCTCCGTCTCCGCGCCAGCCGAGGCCGCGCCCTCCAGCGCCTTCGTCAACAGCGTGTCCGTGTTCCAGCCCTTGCGCGGTCCTCCGTCGATTGCGAATACTTTCATTGTGTTTCTCCAGGTTTTGTCATTGTTCAGAATCTGTATTGCAGCGGCGTCTCGCACTGGAAGATGGACTGATCACCATTCAAGGTCACCAGCGTGTTCATGAATGCCATCACCTCCTGGGGGACATCTTTGTCCAAGACATAGTAGGAACGGCGCCGCCACGCGTCCAAAACTTCCTGGGGCGTCTTGTGCCGGCGGCTTTGAGGGTAGACCCTTTGGGACAATGCATCTGAGAACGTCTCGAAATCCTCTGCGGACAATCCTAGCCTTGCCTGCTCGACGGTCGCATATTGCGCGACCATGCGGTCGATGCGTCGGTCCTCTTCTGGGAAGGTTGGAAAATCAGGCAGGCAGTGATGTCTTTGAAATTCCTCTGTCAGCGGGGCGGAGATGCGGCTGATATGGTAGATGCCGACGACGCGGCCCCGGTACAATGCGAAGACATACTGGATTTCACGCTGTTGCTGGTGGTTGATTTTCCACGTCCCGCTTACGCAGTCGCGGATTTTTGCGTCATCCGGCAAGCCGTCGGCGCTGAAACAACTCGGGTAGGTGGTGTTGATTTTGATCAGGACGACTTTCCCGCGCAGCTCGCTGATGTCCTTTTGGGAGACGGCGCATTCCGTCAGAAAAAGGGGGAGGGGACGGGCCTTGGTCTTCACATCCGCCGAATTGGCCAGCTCCACGGGGCTGGCATGGCCATTGACAATGTTCGTCAGCTCGGCGATGGTTTTCCCCTTGCAGAACTTCAGCAGGTTGATGAGGCTGGATTCGCACATGAACGCCTCGTGCTCCGTCAGCCCCCATTTGATGATCACGGGGTCTATCTTTTCCTTGTTGACAATGAGGTTCTGGAGCTTTGCGCTCATGGCACGGATTCGCTCCTGCTTTTCAGCAGGGGAGAGCGTGTCATCAGAATTGACGCTCTCTTCGGCCAACAGCGCCACATCTTGGTGGTTCAGGATTCGCAGGCCTTTTCCCTTGCCGATGTAGAAGGGACCGCTGTCCGTGCAAAGCGCATAGACATAATATGACCTGGGGCCTATGCCCAAGGTGTCCTGGAATCTTTTGCATTCTTCGGGTGTCATCATCGCAAAAAGAAGTTGCTTATTTCACTACTCCCAGCCGTCCGCTTCCGCTGATGCCGTAGGCCTGCGGGACGTCATCTTCCAGCAGGACGCGGAGGTACTCCTCCATGTGCGGCGCGAGGCCGCCCTGGCGCATTTCGTCCAGCGTCATCCACTCCATCCGCCCCTCGGCGGAGGAGTTGAGTTCGCCCGTGAAGGTGCTGGTGCGGAACATGAAGACGATGTACTTGGAGTCGTCGGACACCTCGGCGGGCGAGCCGTCGGCGCGTTTGCCGATGGTCTCCCACTCCACCACGCCGCACATCCGCAGATTCGAGACGTTCAGGCCCGTCTCTTCGCGGATTTCGCGGATGGTCGAGGCCGTGATGGACTCCCCCGCCTCCACGTGCCCGCCGGGGAAGGTCAGCCCGCACCACGGATTGGTCGCCTTCGGCAGACGATGCTGGACCAGCACGCGCCCCGTCGCCCTGTCCTCTATCATGCACATATTGCAGAGGGTGCAGTTCATCGGACGTTGCCTCCCTGGATGCGCCGTGCCAGCCTCGATAGTCCCTTCTTCACCTGGCACTCCCACAGGACAATCACGTGCCAGCCGGCCCGCTGCAAGGCCGCGTGCTCCTTCTTGTCCCGAGCGACATTCCGCGCGAACTTCGCCGTCCAGAACGCCACGTTGGACTTCGGGGTGCTGGCGGCCTTGCATCCCTGGTGACGATGCCAGAAGCAGCCGTTCACGAAGATGACCGTGTGCCACTTGGGCAGCACGATGTCGGGGTGCCCAGGCAGTTTGGACGAGTGGAGGCGGAAGCGGAACCCCAGGGCGTGCAGATGCCGTCGCACGACCATCTCCGGCTTCGTGTCCTTCGACCGAATATGGCTCATCACCTCGCTGCGCTGCTCTGGAGTGATCGTGTCCATTGCGTTCTATTAGACTTGACTTGCAGTAGAATGTGGCATACCTATTTGCAGTAGTATCCGCCCGTCTTCTTACTACCGCGTCGAACGACAGCATCCCCTACCGATACCAATACTCTGTCTATTGTCCGAGTTGTCACACTCAACTTTTCTGCAAGTTGCATGCGATTGATACCAGGATTGGCCTTGACTAATGCGACAAGTTTGCGATTTAATGCGACATTTGTCGCGACATTTAATGCGACATCGTTCTGTTCTGGTACGCCATCATTTGCGTTTAATGCGACATTTAATGCGACATCATCTGCTTCTTTTGCTGGTGTCTTGGCCCTAAAGACATTCATCCTGACGGCAAAGCCGGCATCCTCGATGGAGAACTTTGGTATGCCATATTCTCCAAGCACGTCATTCACGCGCTTCAAACCACTGCCCCATTCTTCAATGAAGCGCATATAGTTGAGAGCCTTGGCGAGCACGTCGTTGCGGATTTTGGAGAAACCTGCCAATGCGCGCTCCACGGTCTGCCCGCGGGGAAGTCCGCCTGGTGAGGTGATTTCAATGCGGGAGTCGTAAATGGCGATGAAGACGGGGGCGTCGTGCTGGAGGTATTGGCGATGCGCAAAGGCGTTGATGACCAGTTCGCGCATTTCATCAGGGGGAAGTTCATAGCGGTCGTGGCGATATGCCCCTTGGAAATAGCAGCCCATGTTGATTTTGGCAAGGATGTAGTCCAGACCGATGTCAATGAGTTCCGGCACGGAGCCGGTGAACTCGCGCCGGTCGAGAAATATATCCTTGTCGTCGCCCTTGAAGAGACCGCATTTGAGCCGGATGGCGAATGCGGGGTCGCCAGTGAGGAGCGCGTAGGCGTTGGAGCCAATCCATCTGTCGCGCACCTTGGAGATGACACCCCACGCCTCCAGCTGTTCCGGGGTGATGCGCTTGACAGTCCGCCGTTCAGCCTCGGTGTCGCAGTTCTTCCGGGCAATGCGGTACATCATCGAGCAGAGCGCTTTGATGCGCTTGTCGTCGATTTTGGCCTTGGGGCATGGCTCGGCGTCGAAACTGCGTCCGTCGCTCAAGAGCGCAAGTTCGCGGCGTGTCGCGTCATCGGCCCGTTGCGTGGTCGCTCCCACGCGGATATAGACGCCGTCCTTCTCCCCTTCGGACTTGATGAAATATGGACACCGCGAGCCAGCCAGTACATCCACAACAATAACGGATCTCCCGTCAATGTTCTCGATTCCCGCGTCAATGGGGATGCGTGGCGAACAGGCGTCCGAGATGGAATTGGTGATTCCGTCCAACTCTGCATACGCCTTGTCGTTGGCGATGCCAGGGATCGTGCGGTCATTGGCCACCCCGAAGAGAAGTCGCCCGCCTCTCCCGTTGGCAAAGGCCACGACTGTCTTCAGGTACTTGATGCGGTCCTCATTCGGAATCAGCTTGAATTCAAGATCGTATGGCTCGCCCCGAGCGATTTCTTCAAGTAAGCCCATCTTTTTTCCCCGTGATGTGTTATTATGTGTTTCCCCTGACAACATCTAATATAGTGCTTCTGCTGATGCCGTAAGCCTGCGGGCATTCTCTCAAATCAGAATGAGGAGATATTCTTCCAAATGGCAATTGTCCAGTTTCGCGGGTTTCGCGGGACGTTTTATCGGACAGTGGTGGGATGAGGCGCTAAATTGACGGGTAGGGCAGGGCAAGTTCGTTGAGAAACCATTGCCAGGGGGTTGGGAGGCATTCACAATACGCCTGGAGTCAACAGACGGCCAGGTTTTCGTTTTTTGCCCCTGTCGGGGGCACGGATTCAGGGAAAGGAGTAGAAGATGATGGATGACTTGAAAACGCGTCTGCAAGCCAAGCTGGAGGAATTGCGGGCCGTCAAGAAGAACGCGATTGCGGAGACCGGTCACAAGCTCGGGGAATCCTGCGCACCCGGCGCGGACTTGACCGGGCAGTGCGAGGTGACGCCCGCCGCGGCGGCCTATTACGCCAAGGTCGCCCCCGTAAGCGCCGAAGTGGATGCGATGCTGCTGGAGGGTGTCCGCCAGCTGGAGGATCCCGCCGACGCGGACCTGAAGGTGCCGCGCGCTCAGGCATGGGTCTGGGGAGGTCCGACGCCCTTCTGGTTCGGCTCTCTCGCCGCCGACACCCTGCTGGTCGGCGCGGACTACTTTCAGGTGCGGAACGTCGTCTATGTCGGCGGCCCCGTCACGGAGGAGTTCATCGCCCCGTTGGCCAAATACGACCAGGTGATGGTCCAGATGACCGACACCTGCCGCGCCGAGGAATTTCAGCCCGAGACGGACGAGGAGTGCGCGGAGAAAATCAGCCGCTTCTCCGTCAAATATCCGAATATCGTCGCGGGGATAATGGATGACGCCACGCGCACCGGCCACAACGATGACCAGACGCTCAGCGGCGAGGTCTTCAGCCCCATCGTCGCCGCCATCCGTCGGCACAACCCCGCCATGAAGGTCGCCGCCGTCATCTACGCCCACGAACTGGATGCGTTCGACTTCACGCCCATTCTCCCCCAGCTGGACACGATTAATCTCTGGTTCTGGGGCAAAAATGAACTTCTGGACCTCGACGAGCGCGTGGCGAAATGCCGACAGGTCTTCCCCGGAAAGGAACTCCTCATGGGCATCTACATCCACGACTACGGCTGCGCCGACCTCGGAACCCCGCCGGAATGCCTCCGCTTCCAGATGCGCAGGGCGGCGCGGATGCTCCGAAACGGCATGCTCAACGGCATCGTCATCTTCGGGGACCGCGAAATCCGCAAGTGGCCGCAAGGCGCCCAGGCCGTCCTCGACTGCCTTGATTGAACAGGAATGACGTCCGTCTGCACGAGCGCAGCCGTGCTAAATTCCCTGCGGATTGGGATAGGGGTGTGGGGAAAGGGAAAGGCGTTCAGCGCCTTTGCCCTTGCCCCGCAGCGCGTAGCGCAAGGCACAGAAATTTAACCAGACCACTATGCGTCGCTACAGCTTGAAGCCGGTGCCGACGAACTGCGCGACGTCCCGTCCCAGGTCATCCGTCACATCGACGTTGATGACGCAGGAGCTCCGGCCGTTCTTGCGGCACACGGCCCTCGCCGTCAGGCGGTCGCCCTTTGGCTTGGCGAGGTAGTTGATGCTGATCTGCTGGGCGACCGTGCCGTGGTGCAGCTGGTTCGAGAGCGCGGCGAACGCGAAGTCCGCCAGCGTGAAGATCGCCCCGCCCATCACGCCGCCCATCGCGTTGCGGTGATTGTGGGTCAGGACGACGCTGGTCAGGGCGTGTTCGTCGTCCAGTTCCTCCAGCACGATGCCGTTCGCGGAGGCGAAGCCGTCGTCCTTGAAATACGCCCTGGCCTCTTCGAGTGTCTTGAAAGTCCCCATGGTATTCGTTCTCCTGAGTGATTCCGTGTCGTCCGCGCGGGCATTGGCTCAAAAACATCATCCTACTTGACCGGGTGGGTGAAATAGGTGTTCGGGTACGGCTCATTCTCCAGCGTGAAGTGCCACCATTCCTCCGCCAGCGGACGGAAGCCGTGGCGCATCATCGCCTGACGCAGGACCATGCGGTTGCGGAACTGCACGGCATTGATTTTGCCGCTCGCGGGCGGGGTGTCGCCCGCGAACCCGCCGGTGTATTCGCCGGTCTCGGGGTTTCCGCACCAGTCGGGGTGGCTCTCCTTGCCGAACCAGTCGAAGGTCCCGCCCATGTCAATCTCCTGCTCCGACGCCATGTCGAAGAGCGTCAGGTCAACGGTGCTGCCGCGGCTGTGGCCGGAATGCTCCACGAGGTAGCCCCGGGCAAAGAGGTCGGACTTCTCCAGATTCGGGTAGAAAAACGCCTTCATCCGCGTGTCGGAGGGGTCCTTCGCCCAGTTCATGAAGTGGGTGACGGCGCGCTGGGGACGATAGGCGTCGTAGATTTTCAGGCGATAGCCGAGCACCCTGACGTCGTCGCCCACCGTCTTCAGCGCCCTGGCGGCCTCCGCCGTGAGCAGTGCGGTCGGGCGTTCATAGCCGTCGATGCGTGCTCCCACGAAGTTGTAGGCGGAGTAGTAGCGGATTTCCAGAAGCGCGTCGGGGATGACCTGTTCGAGATGCACGAAGCCGTCGGGCACGGCGTCTTCCGGGGGATTGGACACGCAGGAGAAATTCATCATGACGCAAAAAAACTACGAAGGAAAAGCGCGGTAGGCGGGGTGACGAAGGTTGAAAATGCCTTCTTGAACTCGGCTCGTTTCAAAAATATAATGGCTATTCCACCGCCAACTTGACAGAATGGGACAGATTGGGACTCCACGAAGCGGAGCAATCACACGTTTTCCGTACATGGCTGCCAAATTGCAAATGCCAATCACGAAGTCTTGGAAGAAACGTGCCTAAATGGACATGCTTGCCAATGGAACGGTTGCTTTTTCAACCCCGTTGACCTGCCCGAATCAGCATGACAGGAATGTTTGGCAGTCATAGTGCCTTTGCGGTCAGCCCACAAGGGCAAATTTGCATCGGCAAAGCGGGAGATTTCGCCATCTTCGTTGCATGGGAACTCTCAATGTCTTGCGATGAGCCGAATGATAGGCCACAGTGAGTTAGGCCAAAAGATTCTTGAATGATGAATCATATTCGATAATCACAATCAATTACAATCCCTTTTATTATTTTGCCATTATTGCGTGCTTGTTGTTCCTGTTTCATGATTTCCTCTCTTGCCTTTTCACGATCATCATTCCATATATTATCCTGCTGATGGCATTTTTTAGATTGAAACCATCCAATAAGCAATATTCCTGCATCAGCACCATCATTATCCATATATTTAGCAATAAGTTGATCATTCATGGCCGTTATAGCTGAAGAATTCCAACTGCCTTTAACCTCTATACAG
>JAFYIW010000067.1 GCA_017538465.1 Victivallales bacterium | reverse complement strand
GATCATCCGCGAGGGCGCCATCAAGATTGGCCAGATTGGCGCCGCCCTGGGGTGAAGTCATCTTTTCAGGGACCCCGTTGAACGGGTTGAAAAAAGACCGAATAGGGTGGGGAGACGATATCATTATCAAGTCTAATCGACGACGATGCGAATGCCCCAAAAAGGATAGGGAATCTTTGCAAACGAAGATTCTTTATCACTTTCTATGTATTTACGGACAAAGAAGTTGATGGTGTTTGAAGAGTTCCCGCACGGAACTATAGTTGGTGGTGTGCCGCCTGCCCCCGGGCTTGCACACATCAGATGCACTCGAAAGCCGCAGGAAAGGTGACATATCAATGACATCCCCGAATAAGGCAACCTCATATCATAACGGAAAGCAATTCCCTTGAAGTCTGCATCAAAATACGAACCAGTCGTCCGAAATCTCCACGAGTATCCACATGAACAGGAATGGTTCGAGTTCAAAGTCAACTGGTTTGAACCCAATGGACTTGGAGAGTATATCTCCGCCTTGGCGAATGCGGCGGCCTACCAAGGGCAGGAGTTCGGTTATCTTGTCTGGGGATTGAAAATGAAACCCACGCCATCGTGGGAACGAAGTTCGACCAGACGAAAGACGTGAAGCGCGAACCGCTGAAACATTATCTGGAACGCCAGCTGACGCCCGACACGGCCGATGATTTTCTGGAAAGAGTCGTCGATTTTTCGCAGCGGGCGGATTTCCTTGTCTGCCTTGCGCATTCTATTAAGGATTTTTGCAAGTTTTGATAAAAATCTTTAACAGACCCGAGCGGTTATAGGATTTTGGTGAGAGGTGAGAGGGCTGGTCACTCTCCGATGGGGAAGTCGGCGTTCTGGCGGGAATGATATTCGTTGACCTTTTCGAGTTGTTTCAGATAGAATTGCACGGCATCCAGGTTGCCGAGTTGTTGGTGAATATGATATAGGTCGCGGTACATAATCTGCGTGAGTTCGGTTGGGATGACATATTTTTCCCGGAGGGCAAGGGAGCGTTGCTGGACGCCTTGGTAGATTTGCTGTGCATCCATAAGGTTCTCGGAGACGCAAGCCAGATGCGCGTCGAGGATGCGTCCTGGCGCGTCCTCCGGCGGAGTGGAGTAGATGCCCTCGGGTGGCGGCTGGGTGCGCATCCGTTCTCGAATGACAGCCAACAGGGGGAAGTTTTTGGTGCGCAGCGTGGCGTTGATGCCCATCTGGTAGGATTTTCGGTTGGGCACGCCTGGCTGAAGGAAGATGTATGCCACGAAGGTGTCGCTGGTCTCCCAATAGGGCAGATAGCACCAGGTGCGAAGGAAGAAAACGCCGACGAGCAGGGTGAGTGCGGTCGGCAGCCACCAGGTCTTTCGCCAAGGCAATTGATTCAGTAGCAACAGGACGACCGCCCAGACGACTGCCGAGACGCAGTAGTTGTAGCGGTCGCAGTGGGTGTAGTCGGTGTAGCGGAGAAGGCCCAAAACAGGCACGGTCGCTCCGCCGATGATCAGTGCCGCACAGAGGATTGTCCGCCAGGGAATCTTGCGCCAGCGGGCCAAGGCAAGCAGGCCGCCGGTCGCCAGAACTCCCGCCACAATCACCCCCCAGATGTCGTGCCAGGCGCGGATGGGCACATGGATGGGGTTTAGGCACCAGGGATACAGTGCGCTGAGCGGATACCAGAAGAGGTTGTGCAGGGGAATTGCCCAGAGTTTCTCCAGATGGCCGACGCCAGTCTGGGTGAAATGCTGGGAGACAGCGATGGCAAGCAGGGTAAGAAAGCAGGGGAAAAGGGCAGAGGTGAGAGGTGAGAGGTGAGAGGGGCTATGCCCCGTTTCCTTTGTAGGGGAGAGGTGGAATGGTACAGGTTTGGCAGCCGCGCGTCCCGTGCGGCCCCCATAGAGTATTGCATACACAATGAAAACTCCAGGGAGGGCGACGGTGGCGGGTTTGGACCAGATGGAGAGCATGCCCAGAAGTCCGGCGGCCAGTTGCAGTAGGAGGCATTTGCATGGGGTGTCCAGTCGTTTCAGAGCATGCTGGAAGCACAGGAATGAGGCGAATGCGAAGAGTCCGCAGTCCACGTCTTTGCGTTCGGCGATCCAGATGACGGACTCGACCTTTTGCGGCGAGAGCGCCCAGAGCAGTGCGCCGATGGTGGCGATGCCACGGTTGAGACCGAGCTCGCGCAAAATGGCATAGAGCAGCAGAGCGCAGGCGAGATGGAGCAGGATATTGTGGAGGTGATAGCCAATGGGATTCAGACCGAAGAGCGCATGGTCGATCATCAGCGAGACCATCGGAACGGGGGTGTAGAGTTCCAGAAACGGGTGGGTAAAATAGTCCCGCAGATTGGCCCAGTTCCATTCGAGGTGTTGGTTGTTGACTACGAACGTGGCGTCGTCCCAATCCATCATGAACGCATAGTTGTATCCGACCGCAAATGCGGCAAGGACAACTAGTGCGATGATGGCGCACCACTGCCAGTCATGCCAGCGTTGCCAGAATGGTTGATGGGCGGTGGTTGTGGTCATGGATGATGGATGGTAAGGCGGTTGACCTCCTCGATGCGGCGGGTGAGGCGTCGGTTCAGCAGGGATACCATCATGGCTAGAAGGAAGAAGGCCAGCGGTCCGATATAGTAGAGGGTGGTGATGCCGAGCGTGGGGGCGACCGCCCCCGCGGTCAGGTGTCCGCTGCAGGTGCCGATGGCGCGGAAGGTGCGGCTGATGCCGAACATGACGCCCCGGTGGGAGGGGAGAGTGACTTTGGAGATCCAGGTGTTGCAGATGGTGTCCACCCCGCCCGCGAAGAAGACCGTCATCAGTCGCAGGGGAATCAGGCACAATGCGCTCCAGGTGGCGCTATGTCCGAGGAAGTTCATGCGGAGGGTAGGGGGGAGCCACTGCGGCAGCAATGCCATCATTAGCATGGTCATTCCAGCCACGGTGGCGCTGATGAAGGCGATGCGCGAGGGATTTCGGTCGATGAAATGCGAAAGAAGGAGTCCGGCGCTCATGGCTCCCAGTGAGCCGGCTCCGAGAGTGAGGCTGGTCAAGAATTCCCGGCCGGGCTGAGCCGGGCCGCCGTTGAGCTGTTCGACGTAGAGGGCGACCTGCGACTCGTCCAGGCAATAGGCCAGACAGGAGAAGCTGTAGATGAGCAGGGCCGGGAGCGCAGGGAGCATCGCAGTGCGCCACAGACCGCTTTTGTCAGTCGTCTTGGTGGGTGCGGGGAGGGTGCGACGGAAGTCCTCGCGGGTGCCCAAAAGGATGAGCAATGCGGTGCCGAGGACGAGGACGGCGGAGATGTGGAAGGAGTTTCGGAAGCCGAAGTTGGCGGCCATGAATCCGCCGAGGAAGAGTCCAGTCATGTCTCCCGAGAAGAGCGAACTGGAGTAGATGCCGAGGGCGTAGCCCTGCTTTTCCTGAGGGGTGGTGCAGGCGATCAGCGTCATGGAGGCTGCGATGGTCCCCGTGAGGATTCCCTGAAGCGCGCGGAGCAGGATGAACTGCGTGACATTCTGTGAAAACCCCATCAACCCCAATACCAGCGTTCCGCCGAAGGCGGCCCGCAGGGCCATGTTTTTTCGACCATAGCGGTCGGCCAGCCAGCCCCAGATGGGCGAGAAGACGGCGAAGCCGAGCTGGGAGATGAATGCCGCCAGTGCGGCGTAGAAACGAATCTGTTTGGCATTGGCGTCTGGCGCCAATGCCTGCAGGAAATACGGCGCGAAGGGGATGGAGAGCGAGAAGCCGCAGACGGAGACGAACTGGGCCACCCACAGCACCCAGAGGTTTCGTCGCCAATAGGGATACTCTTCCATAATTTCGTAATATGAGCCTGTTGTCTGAGGTTGTGGAGGCAATACTGAATTCTTTTAGAATTGCCATACAAGGTGGATGCCCGCCCAGAGGATGCCTGCGGAGTTCATCGGGTCGGTCTGGGCGGCGTGGCGTGCCCGGCGGTCTGGCGCATAGGAGAATGCCAGATAGGGAGCGAGTCGCAGATGGGCGGTCAGCTTCCACTCGAATTCGGTCTGGAGCACCGTGGCGTAGAATGCATTGCCGTCCACGTCATGGTTGGTGAGTCCTTGTAGTTTGGCGGTGTCTCCCCAGTAGAGATGCAAGGTTGTGACGATGCTCTTGCGGGCATCGTCGTCAAGGGGGAAAATGACGCGTCCAGCCAGGTCCAGCCAAGTTTCCTCGTCGTCGTAGTTATGATTGACGCTGATGGCGGCCCCCGCGAGCCAGCGGTCCTTTTGGATCAGTTGGTTCAGTGCCAAAGTGAGACCGATTTCTCCGTTGTCGTCGGTGGTGTGGTCAAGGTAGTGGTTGTAAGTCCAGGAGAGGTCCACCGTGACGGGGCCGAGCGTGCCTGCGTTGATGAAATCCATTGAGAAGCCGGCATAGAAGCGGGTGTCCTGGAAGCGCCACTTTCGGTTGACACGGTCGGTGAAATCGTAGGCTCCCCAGAAGCCGAGATACGCGCCGCTCTCCGAGAACTCCGCCTGGAGAGTGCCGGTGGGGCCGTCACAGCGGGTCCAACCCTCGCGCATGTTGCGGCTGTTCCATGCCAGGTCAATGCTGAAATCCGGCGAGAACGGCGGCAGTTCAGGGACACGTGGTGATGTGTCCGCCGTCTTTGGCGGTGATGGCTGGCCATAGAATTTTGCACGGGTCTCGGCGGACTGAGCGAAGACGTTGGAGCAGAGTGCCAGGCAGAGGAAAAAGAATAGGATATTACGCATGGCGAAGCAGTTCGCTTGGAGGGGCAGAGAAGACGATTTCATAACATAATATGTCATCCCTCAACTGCTCTGCGTGATGGGATGGTTGTGGGTTAGTCGGAGGCGACTTCGGGGAAGGTTTTCTGCGGGCGTGGGGCGCCTTGGCGACGGACCAGAATGAGTTGGTCAAGCCACCAAATGCCCTGGTCGTCAAGCTTCGCCGAAAGATAGAAATCGTACTCGTCTTCAGGTGCGTCGTCGCTGTAGAATTGTCCCAGGGGAATTTGGCCAGCGGTGTCAAGGAAGAAGATGGAGAGATAGCTTTGCGGCCAGAGCCGAGAGCTTCCGACATAGTAGGCGTAATAGACATCGAGATGTCCTTCAAAATCGGCACGGGGGATTTCGTGGGCATCGTTCAGCGAGGCGAAGTACTTCTTTCCCGATGGCTCGAAGAATCCCACGACGGTGACGCGCAGTTTCTCCAGATTCTTGCGGTCGCAGGGCAACGCCACCCCGAAGGCCGCTTTTCCATCTGGCTGAAGGTGATGAAGATGGGAGTTTTCGCTGCCAATCATGCGAATGGGCAAGATGCGGTGACATTGCTCCAAAGGGAGTTGCGTGAGTGGTTCGGGAAGTGGCCGGGGCGTTTGAGTGAGGCTTAGAAAGTAGTCAATGCCATTGGCAAAGCGTTGGTTGAGGACATAGTCACGGAATTTTGTCCAATCCTTCACGCCAGGTTTGCGTGGGCGTTCGTCAAAGGCGCGGGAGACCTCGCGACGGACGCGTTCGGCGAGGTGTTCCGGGGAGAGCTCCGGAAGGTCGGGGAGGCGATCGTGGACGCTGAGGAGCGTCTCGTCCAGATTGACTCGCGCATCCCGGACGGCGTTGAGTCGTGGCAAATCGTCGGCGACGAGTGCCTCCATGGTATCGAAGTCGTGGTTCCAGCGCAGGAGATTTTCGGCGGCGAGATATGAGAAAACGCCGAAACCGCAACCATTCCAGGTCAAACCGACGGTTTCAGCGGCCTCGAGGTCTTCAAGTTCCTGCCAGTAGCGAATCATCGTCGGGGCGGCGGCGCCGTAGAGTTCGTGCATCGCGTCCGCAATCAGTTCATTCTCATCCAAGGTGATGTCGTTGAATAGTTTAGTCAACATATATTGACGGATTTCATTGAAGGCATTGACATTGTGCCAGGGATAGCCTTGCTCAGCCTCAATGTACTTCACGCCATACTGATGGCAGACACGCAAGTTCTGTGCGAGTTGTCGCAGATTGGCGTTCAACGGAAGGATGCTGGTGAAACGTGGATAGACCGACGGGTAGAGCTGCACGCTGAGCAGGGCATGGAGGGCGTTCCATTGTCGCAACCGTTCCACAATCCGCTGATTGGAGGGGTGGTCGTAGGGCTTCATGTAGTTTTTGTTCAGCGGGCAGAACTTCACGAGGACATTGGGCGGCATTTCGGCGATGCCTTCGGGGGGCTTCTCCGTGGCGAGATATGCCGTGGTGATGAGAGTGATTGAAGGATACTTCTCCTGATAGTGGCGGCTGACCTCCAGCAGGAAGTCCCAATAGGGGCCAGCGGGCGAGTGGTATTTTTCGACCAGTGCCATGCACTCTGGGCAACAGCAGATGGTCTTGCCGTCAAAGCCGTTGTTGTCATTGAGGTCGCACCACTGGAAGGACTGACCGCCGTGGTATTCCTCCTGGACAATCTGCTCCAGCTTGGCGATGAACAACTTGCGCAACTCGGGGTGGGAATAGCAAAGTTGGCGGTTCGGAATGCGTTTGCCTTGTGGATTCATTGCAAAATACTCTGGGTGGTCCTCAAAATAGCTCTCGCCCGCTGAAACGCGGTAGGGAACCCAGACACCCACTTGCTTCTGATATTTCTCGCCAGGCGGAATCAATTTGCCTGGCACGTGGTAGTAGTCCGGACCGAGCACTGTGATGCCAGAGCGGAGGATATAAGTCCGAGATTTCCGCGCGAAGCGCTCCAATGGCTCGGGGGCCAAAGCCCAGGTGCCGGAATAGAGATGCGGAGCATGGAAAGAGGGAACGACGGAGTAATCCAAATGATCCCAGCCTGGATGAGGGTTCTGGGGAATGTGCTCGATGCCTCGGACGGTATAGAAGCGGCAGGAGAGGAAATGCTCCAGGAAGTCATAGACGGCGAAGGCGTGGCCATCCATGCCATGGCCATAAATGTAGATGTCGTTCTCGAATGACTTGATGCGGCGCTCGTAGGCCACCAGTGGTTCGATGTCGTTGGGGGCTTGCCAGCCGATGTAGATGCAGTTGCCCGCATTCTCAGGGCGGTTGTCACGGGATTCTCTGACGGGGAAGGAGGCGCCGGTGATTTGATGCAGATACGATGCCAGCTCATGTGCCACCGTCCCGTCAGGGAGGAGTTCGCCGTGATAGACAATCTGGTAGTCCGTGGTGCTGTTCTCCGCCAGGATGATTTCCGCATGCAGCAGGAGCGGGGTGAACAGGAGAAGTGATAATAATGTTATT
>JAFYIW010000066.1 GCA_017538465.1 Victivallales bacterium | reverse complement strand
ATTATTTGTTCCCGGTGGCCAGGCCGTTCTCGGTCATGTACTTGTAGCTCTGGCGGACGGCCTCCCACATCTCGATGTTGCAGTAGTCCAGCTCGACGATGACGGCCTCCAGATGCTCTGGGGCGACGGCGACGAGGTCCTTGATGGGCAGCGTGCCAGTGCCCAGCGGCATCATGTCCGCCTTCGGGTCGATGAAGCCATTTTTGGACTCCAGGTTGTCGGAATTCTGCTGGGGTTGGCTGCACACGCCGTCCTTCATGTGGTACAGGATGGTGCGCGGGGCGTATTTCTTGGCGATGGCGACGGGATCCTCCAGGCCGAAGTTGGTGGACCAGAAGCAGTCCAGCTCGAACTTCACGTTCGGGCAGAGTTCGGCGAAGACGTCGTAGTTGTAGCGGCCGTCGGGGGTCTTGCGGAATTCCCAGTAGTGGTTGTGGATGAAGAGCTCGAAGCCGTTGCGGTTGAGGACCTCCCACATCTTGTTGGTGATTTCGGCGGTCTTCTTGATGGTGTCCAGGTCCTTGAAGTCGTCGGGGCCGTAGCCGGTGACAATGCGCTTGAGGCCGAGCTGGTCGGCGGTGCCCATGCTCTGTCCCAGGCTGTACAAGGTGGCCCACGGGGTGTGGCTGGAGACCATCTTCAGACCCAGGTCGTCAAGAATCTTCAGGAATTCGGTGGGATGGAAGTCGAAGATGCCAGCGGGCTCGACGTAGGTGTAGCCGATTTCCGCAACGCCCTTCAGGACGCTCAGGAAGTCCTTTTCGGAGTATTCGCGCAGGGAGTACAACTGGATGCCAATCGGTTTTGCCATGATGCTAGTTTCCTTTTGGTGTGGTGAGTTTGATGGGAGAAGAATGTCTGGTCGTGTTTTCCGCACGGTCCGAATGATGGCGCCAATACTATAAATCCAAACACGCTCTCGCACGCGCGAGCGCAAGAGAAATTTTTAGGGAATTATATCGTTAACTTGCCTTATATTGGTGGCTCGTCATTGGAAGAGGACAACCCCCTGTCATGCGGGCACGGAGCGTCCCGCCATCTGAGGACAAACCTGTCTGCGGAATGGTCGCCGCAGATGTGCCTGACTGACGTGTGGCCACTTCCGACGGCGGATGCTGTCGGTGCCCTCCCTGCGGGGCCGTTCCCGTTGACATTTGACATGCCGTCTTCGGAATTTGTGACACGACTGGGGCGGCCGTCATGCGCTCATGACAAGGTAACGATATAATTTCCGAAACTAGGCAGTTGGGTGCCCTCTTGGAGAACAGGGGGTAATGAATTTAAGAGGGGCCATATTAGCCGGCGTGACAGGTGCATAACGTACAGAATGGAATTCGTGTGTCATTTCCATGCCCTTGTATTCATGGAAATGTGAAACACGGGACACTGATGAGCCATGAAATCTTCGGGAGTTTTTCCTGGGTGAATTGGCATTCGCCACGGGTGGTATTAAGTTACCGTCGATTCCCTGTTGGATGGCTAAAATCATTGCCTTGTCGGTGGCGATCTGGAAGAAATCCAACCAGTCATGCCGTATCCTGAGTTCTATGCGAAGGTCATGAGGAATAATAGGCGAGAAGCGAGAGGTTAGAGGTTAGAGGTTAGAGGTGAGAGTTCTCAGGGTCTCAGGTCACAAGTCTCAGGTCTTCAATAATAATTTTGCAATGAAACAGATTCGCATTGTCAGCGCCGGGCAGTTGCCGGCGGGTCGCATTGAGGTCGTGTATGGCAAACTCGTGTCGTCAGCGGAGATTCCGGCAGGAGCGACCGAGGCCGTGGTCGAGGTCACGGACGAGTATGTCGGGAGTTTCTCGCACTCCACGCTGGTGCGGGTGCGCCGCGAACCCTATCCCTTCACCTTCTTCCTGCGTGATGTGACCAGCGAGAATCCCGTCTGGGTGCCGAAGGCGCAATGCGCGGTGTTGCCCGCCGAGGACCTGCGCTCCTACGACGAGGTGGTCGCCGCCATTCGCGCCAAGGGGCGTTTATCCGATTTCGGGCGGATGGAGTCCGAGCCGGAGGAGTCCTACGAGAACGCCTGCCAGTATGACCGCGACCAGGAGGTGCCCGTCTGGCTGGGACTGGGCCGCGATGTGCGCTTCTTCCGCGTCTCCAAACTGACCGACGGCGAGTGGGGCTACTGGGGAGAGGTCCAGCCTTTCCTGCACTCCAAGATGGCCACCATCGACTTGGGCGACGGCCGGCGCGACGCCATGCGCGTGAAATTCTTCTTCGGGCCTGGGTCTCATTGCCGCCCGAAGAACATGCGCCGTCTGGAGGAGGGCGTATTGCCGATTCTGCATGTCACGCAGGACGAGGAGACCATCGAGTATCGTCATACCTACTTTGCCACGCTGGAGAATGGTCCGCTGGGCCCCGGGCGCGTGAAGGGCACCGATCCGCTGGTCGCCTGGAGCCAGATGTACGGCGCGAATCTGACTGACGCGGAGAAGGCCGCGCTTACGCCAGAGCGCATGGAGGCCGAGACCTACGGCCGCGAGGAGACGCTGGTCTGCTGCGTGCACGTCGAGGCGGTGAATGTCTCGCAGGCCCCCGCGTATGCCTTCTGGCGCGCGCCGCGCTTCTGGGGCGTTGACGACTTTGCGGAGGGCATCTCCTCCATCGGAGGACTGCCTTACGCGGTCTCGCTGCTCAATGGCGAGCCGCTGAAGGAGGCCGAGGGGGCGATTCTGGTGCAGCCTGGCCAGGCGGCGGTCTTCGACATCCGCGTGACCTTCGGACAGGTCTCCCTGGAGCGCGCGAAGAAGCTCTTCGATTTGGACTACGAGGCGCACTTGGCGGGCTGCCGCGAATACTGGAAGGCCTGGCTGGCGAAGGCCGCGCAGATTTCCATTCCCGAGACTGCGGTGGACGAGCGTGTCCATGCGGGATTGCTACACCTGGAACTCGTGACCGAAGGACTCGCCGCCGAGGGGCCGTTGCTGCCTAGCGTGGGCGTCTATGGTCCTATCGGCACCGAGAGCTGTCCGATTATCCAGTTCTACGAGACGATGGGCCTCCAGGAGGATGCCCGCCGTTGCATCAAGTTCTTCCTGAGTCGCCAGCAGGAGAATGGCTACATCAACGCCTACACCAACTACGGCAGCGAGACTGGGCCAGTGCTCTGGACCGCCGCGCTGCACTACCGCTATACCAGGGACCGCGAATGGCTGGCGAAAGTCGCGCCGAAATTGAAGTTGAGCGCGGAGTATCTCCTGACCGAGCGTGCGAAGAACAAGACCGAGGAGGCGCGGAAAGTCGGCGGCTACGGTCTGGTCAACAACAAGGTCTCCGACTGCGAGGACTACTTCTGCAACTTCTTCCTCAACGGCGGAGTCTATCTGGGACTCAAGGCCATCGCCGAGGTCTTCCAGGAGGCCGGCATCGAAGCCGAATTTGCCGCCAAAGTGGCCGCCGAGGTGAAGGAGTTCCGCAAGGACCTCCACGCCGCCATCGCCTTCGCCGTCGCCAACGCGCCGGTCACGCCGTTGCAGGATGGCTCGTGGAACTCCGCCATCTCCCCTTGGCCGGAATACAATGGTTGCGTGAGCTTCTTTGCGGACGGCGGAAATT
>JAFYIW010000065.1 GCA_017538465.1 Victivallales bacterium | reverse complement strand
GACGAAATCTTCGGGGGCTACCTCTATTTCCACAAGGCCCCGAATGCCAAAGAGTTCCATGAGGAAACCGTCCGCAAACTCGGCAAACTCCACCTCTACGACTGCCTCCGCGCCAACAAGGCGCTGGCCGCCTGGGGCGTCGAGGGGCGCGTGCCCTTCCTGGACCAGGAGTTCCTCGACGTCGCCATGCGCGTGAACCCCGCCGACAAGATGGTCCGCGACCGTCGTCTTCCCGCCTCCACCGGCGACCACGGCGGAGCCACCATCGAGAAGTGGCTGTTGCGCGAGGCGTGCCACGACCTCCTGCCTCCGGAAATCACCTGGCGGCAAAAGGAGCAGTTCTCCGATGGCGTGGGCTACTCCTGGATTGACACGCTTAAGGAGATGACCGCCCGCGAGGTCACTGACGCGCAGTTCGCCGCCGCCGCCCACCGCTTCCCCGTCAACACTCCCGCCACCAAAGAGGAGTATTACTACCGCGCCATCTTCGCGGAGTGCTTCCCGTCCGAGACTGCGGCCTCCTGCGTGCCTCACGAGGCATCCGTGGCTTGCTCCACCGCCAAGGCCCTGGAATGGGATGCCGCGTTCAAGAACGTGAACGAGCCCTCCGGCCGTGCCGTGGTGGGCGTCCATGCTGCGCCGTGATGCCGTCAAATCGGAAACTCGCCGGTTAGACGATAGCGGGAGGTCCCCAGAAGTCGGTCGAAGTGCTCGGGATGTTCGAACTGGAAGTCGTCGGGCGAGGCCTTCCGGAAGGCGTCCAGAAGCGCGAAGCCTGCGGCGAAACTCCGAGTGCAGGCACGGCAGTCCGTGATGTCGATTTGAATGCCAAAGCAGCGCTGCTGTCCATATTTGTCCTGTTTTAGCATGAATTGACATACGTGAAAAGCCATTCCAGGATAGGAACTTCTATCAAATAACTCCAGGATACGCTCGGGTTTCGCCCATGGTGCGCCAACAAGCAGAAAGGGCGTCTCGGTGCCGCGTCCGACGGAGAGGTTGGTTCCCTCGAAGAGGCAGGTCCCCGGATAGGCGCAGAGTGCCTCGAAGGAGCGCAGGTTGGGGGAGGGCGGCACCCATGGGAGTCCGAAGTCGGGGAAGATGGGGTCTTCTCCTAGAGGCAGTTCTGGCGCAATGACTTGCAGTTGCACGCCAGGGGCGAGTCCGAAGCGGTCGATGGCCAACTGGGCGTATTCGCCGAGGGTGAGGCCGTGGCGCACGGGCACGGGGTAGCGTCCGACAATGGAGCACAGCTGCGGCTCGATGAGCGGTCCCTCCACGGTGCGACCGAGCGGATTCGCGCGGTCCAGCAAAACCACGGGACGGTGCGTCTTGGCGCAGGAGTCCAGGGCATGGAAGGCGGTGTCGGGGTAGGTGTAGTATCGCACGCCGACATCGGGGAGGTCGATGAGCAGGAGGTCAAAGCGCGCGAAGGCCTCTTCCGGGATGTCCTTATGATTGCCGTAGAGGGAGATGCATTCCAGACCGGTGGCGGGGTCGCGGGAGTCGTCCACCGATGCGCCGGCCTCGGCGGAAGCGCCCAGACCATGCTCGGGCGAAAAGAGCAACACGAGGTCGAGGCCCGCTTCGCGCAAGGCGTCCACGCCACGCCGTCCATCGGCGGTTCGGACCTGGTTGTTGGTCAGCAACGCCAGGCGCTTGCCACGAAGAGGCTCCTGAAGCGCGAACTCCGTCAAAAGTCTGTCAATGCCGTTCTTCAAAGGTCCAAAGTTGAAAGGGTAAAGGTTAAAGTTTAGAGAAGTGGCGTTGGCGAAATGCCGACGTTGCCCAAAGTTCTAATGGCCATAGTCCCTATTTTTCATTTCCTATCTGCACGTGGGCTGGCAGGATGGCCTCTTGGCAGGTACGGAAATTGACGGCCTGGATGGTCGGGGTCCCGACAGCGGGAAGCGCTTCGCCGTCATAGACGAGCAGGGGGTGTGATGCGGTCTGGTCGTGACGGCAGTAGATTTCAAGATTCTGAATCAGGTTGTGCCGGAACGTCATGGCGGATTTGATTTCCACTGGCTGTAAAGTGTCTCCGTGGCTCAGAAGCAAGTCGATTTCAAATCCTTTTTCGGTGCGCAGAAAAGCCATTTGCGGATTTCGTGCCTGGTTCGCAAAGTGTTTGAGCGCCTCGACAACCACTAGGTTTTCAAAAAGATTCCCCCGCAGGGGATGCGTGGCCATCTGGGCGGGCGTCTCAATGCCCAGCAGATACGCAGCCAGCCCTGGCTCGGTGAAATAGATTTTGGGGGATTTGACCACGCGCTTCGAGATGTTCGAGAAATACGGCGGAAGACGCAAGATTAAAAAAGACGCCTCAAGGATGGATAGCCAGGAGGTAATGGTCGGGACGGAAACGCCAGTCTCACAGGACAAGGCAGTATAATTGACAAGCTGTCCGACGCGCCCGGCCAGCAAGGTGACGAAGCGCTCGAAAGGAAGGAGATCCCGGATGTTCTCCAATTGGCGAACATCACGCTCCACGTATGTCCGGAAGTAGTTGCGGTAGTAGTTGGTGACACGCCGGGGACGCAAATGCAGTTCCGGCATGAAGCCAGTCAGCAGCAACTGGTCGGTGGAGAGGACAGGGCATCCTCCAAGTTCGGCAAGCGAAAGCGGCAGCAGTTCCAGGATGCTCGTGCGCCCGGCCAGCGATTGATCAATGGATGCCGCCAGCGCGGTCTGATGACTGCCCGTCAGGACAAATCGCCCGCAGGAACCGCGTTCTTCGTCCACCCGGACTTGCACTGCCGAGGTCAGTTCGGGAACGCGTTGTATCTCATCGATAATCACTGGCGGGGGAAAACGCGCGAAAAAGGCCTTGTAGTCATTGACGGCAAGGTCGCGCGTTTCCTTGTCTTCCAGGTTGGCATAACGAAAATGCGGGCAGAGCGTCCGTGCCAATGTCGTCTTGCCGGACTGACGTGGCCCGAATATCGTGACCACTGGATATTCCGCCAGGCTCTCCTGCAAGGCTGTTGCCAAATGTCGTGGAATCATCTTTATATCCTCGCGCTGAAGTGAGAACTCATCGGTTGTACTATAGCATATACGGCGTAAATTGCAAACTTGACTTTATAATTTACGCCGAATATTTAGATTCTGTTTGGGAAACTTGGTGGATTCCGTTTGGAGGAATTGCACGCTCAGGAGCCGCTTCCCAGACCGATCATTTTTCTGACATTAGGAAAAGGCTATGTTCGCTAGATGTGTTGCCAATGCCCTGCGTGAGTATGATGAATCGTAAAAGTCTCTGCGAAGATTTGAGCACAAAGCAACACTTTTGGCGAACATAGCCTAGGAAAATGATTATCCACTTGAATTCCAACGCTTTGGCAAAGGCATGAGACCCGACGTCCGACGTCCCGCCTTGTCGTCCGACGTCCCGCCTTGACGTTCGACGTCTGTCGTCCGACGTCCCGTCCTGACTGGCGGGACCTGAGACCTAGTCACAAAGTCAAGTCCCGGATGTCCCGGATGTCCCGGAGAAAATCTGGATTGTCAGTCTGCGGTAAAATTCTCTTAATCATCCAGTTCGACCATCTGGTGGCAGGAGAAGGCGGGTACGGTGAACTCCACGCGGCCCTTGGCGTATTTGAAGGGCAGGGCCTCGCCGCTGGGCGCCAGTTTCACGGCGGAGGGGCGCTTCGCGCGTTTCACGGAGACTTGGATGGGGCAGCCCGTGCTGGGCAGGTCCTCGATGAGTTCGGTGCCGTGGCAGGTGAAGAATGGCGCTCCAGGGAGCACCGCGATGCCACGCTGGGTGGTCGGGGCGTAGAGCAGATGCACCACGTCGCGCTTCTGCGCCTCCTGACGCATATAGGTCACGCGGCCGATGGATGAGAGTCCCTTGGCGACCACGGGGTTGTCCGCGCCCAGGAAGGCGAAGAGCGCCTTCTGGACATACTGCAGGAGCGCGACGGCGCCCAGGGCGTTGTAGGCGCTGAAGACGGGGTGCGCGAAGTAGAGCACGTCGTCGGTCATCACGCCGGCCGAGAAGCCGGAGGACTTGGGCTGGTAGGGCGTCTGCGCGTGGCTGCAGAAGTGGTCGGCGGTGCGGTTGAAGTAGGGCGCGTAGATGTCGCCAAGCGACTGGACGCCTGGGTTGGCCTTGATTTTGCGCGCGCCGTAGTACATCACCATCGGCGTGTGGACGAAGGACGGCGCGAATTTCGTGTCGGCCTGGAGGTAGTCGGGCGTCCACTCGGTCTCGCCCTTGAACTGGAAGCCGAGGTTCTTGAGGGCGAAGGGGCCGGGCTTGCCGTCGGGGAGAAGTTGGCGTCCTGCGTCGGCGGATAGGATGAGTTTTCCGCCGCGTTTGCGGAAGGCGTTGAGTTGCTTGATGAGTTTGGCGTCGAGCAGGACATTGTCCGGCACGATGAGATAGTCGTATTTGTCCCACGGGAGAAGCTGGTCCACGATGTCATACGGGATATGGCTTTCGGCGAGGATTCGCGCGGCACCGGTGGAACTCTCGCGGACCGACGGGGTGGGGCCGAAGTCAGGCGCGTAGGAGAGGATGGCCAGCGGCGTCTTGGCAGTCACGCCGTCGCACCACGCCTCCTTTTCGCGGACGTCGCGGTAGGCGGGCGCAATGACCTCACAGTAGGTGGAGAAGTCGAGTTTTCCAGAAGGATGGAGTTGGTCGCCAATGGAGCACTTGGCGCCGTTGGCAATCATTGCCGCGCATTCATAGCGCAGGGCGTTGGGGTGCTTGAAGCCGCCGAATTCGCCCCAGGTGGTCGCGAACTTTCCGGTCATGCCCAGGAAATCGAGTCCAAGATTCCTCACGAAGGCCGCGCTCATGGTGAAGTGGTCGTAGCCCCAGCCGCCAGTGGGCAGGGACTCCAGCTCCAGATGCGTGAAGTAGGGCAGAATCTCCTCCGTGCCCACGGCGACATTGCCGGAGTTGTGGAAGACGCGCATCTTCGGATCGATCGAATGGACCGCCTCCGTGGTGCGCTGGTAGTATTCCATCAGGACCTGGTGCGCGAAGGCCTTCACGTCCTCCAGATTTTTCGGATCAAGTCCCTGCGCCTTCATCCGCTTGGTGCAGTGCCTGCAGACGCAGGGGCCCTGGTTGATGATGTCGAAGAAGATTCCGTCCGCATCGGGGAAGCGGGTGACGACCTCGCGGGTGATGGCGCAGAGCTTGTCCAGCCAGGGGCCGCCGAAGCAGAATTTCTTGAAGGAGGCGTAGTGCTTGGAGAATTTCTGGCCGAAGCGGTGCTCCAGCCAGTCGGGGTGCTTGTCCACGTAGTTCTCGAAAAGTCCGGCGCTGATATAGACGGGCGTGGCGACGCCGATTTCGTGGCAGGCGTCCATCTGTGCGCGCAGCAGGTCGAAGTCCAGATGCGGGTGGCGTGGGGACTCCTTGGCGTCGAAGTAGGCGTTGCCGTGGTGCCCGTAGGCGAAGAGGGTGATGGAGTCCACGTTGGCCTTCTTGAGCGTCTCCTGCCATTCTTTTTTATCGAAGGCCTTGCCGATGCCGGGAATCAGCGGAGAGGTGTGGAAATCAAGGTGGATTTGACGAAAGCGCATATTGCTGGAGAGGGTTGGAGGGGAATTCTGCTTCAAAAGAACTTTTCGGGTACTTTATCCCGTCGGGAAGAACTTATGCAGGGAAGACGATAAAAAAGGAATGATATCGTTAATTTGCCGGAAAGGGGCAAATGGGACATCCGGGACGATTGGGACATCTGGGACGATTGGGACATCTGGGACAAACGGGAAGGCAGGACGAAAGTGTCCCGGGACTCCCAAATATCTCAGACGCCCCATGACTAGTGAAGCCGGTACGGAACGAAAAGACAAGTTAACGATATAATTCCCCAAATATAAAAGCGATTCCCTCTTGAATTCTGGGGGATTTTTCATTATAATCGTATCGGTTTAATTCATTTAACTGGTTTCTTTACCCGAGAATAATAGCCATGAAAAAGTCCTTTACCCTAATTGAGCTGCTGGTGGTGATCGCGATCATCGCCATTCTGGCTTCCATGCTTCTACCCGCTCTGTCGAAGGCGCGCGAGAAGGCGCGCACGGTCTCCTGCGTGAACAACTTCAAGCAGCAGGGAGTCGCAAATAGCCTCTATGCGGCCGACTACAACGACTATTTCCTGGGTGGCCGCATGCCCATCGATGGGCTGGCCACCTGGAATTCGTATCCCATGGAGGTCTATCTCTACCGCGTCGAGAAGATGTCCCTGAAGGGTCTTCAATGTCCCGACTCCCCATGCCATTTGGAGAATTACATTCCCTCCGAGGGCGCGGTGGATCGTTCCCAGGTCATCAACCACTGCTCCTACGGCACGAACTTCTGGACCTTCGGTCTGGTTTACATTTCGGAGGCGTTGGACAAGCGTACCATGATCACGGTCAGCGAACTGGCCAGTTTCGACGCGACCAGCCGGGCAGTCTGGCGCGCGGACTCCGCGCCCCCCGAGCTGGCGTCTACCCTGATTGACGGTGGTTCCTCGTATCTGATCAATGTGGGCCCCTGCTATCCAGGGTTGTTCGACTCTACCGGACGCTACGGCTATTATCCCGCCCGTGCTCCACACAGCGGAAAGACGAACCTCTGCTTTGGCGACGGCCATGTCGAGACTCTCAGCCCATACAAGT
>JAFYIW010000064.1 GCA_017538465.1 Victivallales bacterium | reverse complement strand
GCGGGTCGTAGAGCGTGTACGGCGAACGGCGGCCGCTGATGAAGCAGTTGCCCTTGTAGAGTTTGACGCGGACTTCGCCCGTGACGTTCTCCTGGCTCTTGGTGATGGCGGCCTGGATGAACTCGCGCTCGGGGGCGAACCAGAAGCCGTTGTAGATGAGGTTGGCATAGCGGTCGATGAGGGAGTCGCGGGTGCTCATCACCTCGCGGTCCATGGTGATGGACTCCATCGCGCGGTGCGCGTGGAAGAGGATGGTTCCGCCGGGAGTCTCATAGACGCCGCGGTCCTTCATGCCCGTGAAGCGCGTCTCGACGATGTCGATGCGGCCGATGGCGTGCTTGCCACCGAGGCGGTTGAGTTCGCGCATCAGCTTGGCGGGGGAGAGCTTCTGGTCATTGACGGCCACGGGGATGCCCTTCTCGAAGGAGATGGTGATGTATTCCGGGGTGTCGGGGGCCTCTTCGACGGGCACGGTCAGCACATGGCATTCCTTCGGGGACTCCACCCACGGATCCTCCAGCACGCCGCCCTCGAAGGAGATGTGCAGCAGGTTGCGGTCCATCGAGTAGGGCTTCTTGGTGGAGACGGTAATCGGAATCTTCTTCTCCTGGGCGTAGTTGATGAGGTCGGTGCGGGACTTGAAGGTCCAGTCCGGCGAACGCCAGGGGGCGATGAACTTGATTTCGGGGTTCAGGGCGTAGGCGGAGAGCTCGAAGCGGATCTGGTCGTTGCCTTTGCCGGTCGCGCCATGGCAGATGTACTCCGCGCCTTCCTTCTTGGCGACCTCGACGAGGTGCTTGGAGATGAGCGGGCGGGCGATGGAGGTGCCCAGGAGGTACATGTTCTCGTAGATGGCGTTGGCCTGGAACATCGGGAAGATGTAGTCGCGGGCGAACTCCTCGGTGAGGTCTTCGCAGTAGGCCTTCACGGCACCGCATTTGAGCGCCTTCTCGTTGATGCCGCTGGTCTCCTCTTCCTGCCCCACGTCGGCGCAGTAGGTGATGACTTCCGCATTGTATTTCTCTTGGAGCCAGGTCAGGATGCAGGAGGTGTCCAGACCGCCGGAATAGGCAAGAATGACTTTCATGGAAAGTTAAAAGTTTACAGGTTAAAGGTTAAAGTTAAGAGAAAGAAAACTCATCTTTGGCAATCCCCCTTGTGGGGTTGCGTTCTCCCCTGCGCCAACATGCGCGGGTGCGGGCAATTTCCTTAATATAATAGAACTGCCTGCAAAAGTACCATTATATTTGAACTTCGTCGAAACAACGAGGACGATTCCAATGGATTTTTCAGAGCGAATGGAAATTTGGCGGGCGCTGGCGGCGAATACGCCGGAGCGTCCGGAATTGTGGGAGGCGTTCAAGCGGCCGGCGATTTTCCGCGAGGAGGATGTACCGCCATTTGCATTGCCGGATCCGCTGGTGTGCTTTGACGGCACGCCGGTGACCACGCCGCACGAGTGGTTCGCCAGGCGTCGTCCAGAACTACTGAAGTGGTTCACGGAGAACTACTATGGACCAATTCCACCGCGCCCGGATCGGGCTACCTACGAAGTGCTGGAGGAAGATGACAACGCCCTGGACGGCACGGCAATCCGCCGACAGGTGCGGCTGAATTTCGCGATGGCGGATGGCCGGCGCCACTCGGCGGAGATGCTGATGTATCTCCCGAAGAATGCCACAATGCCAGTTCCTGCCTTCGTGGGGCTGAATTTCAAAGGAAACCACACCACCACGAGCGAGGAGGCGGTGCACGTGAATCCACGAACGGCGGAGGTGCCGCGCGGAGACGCCCAGCAAGTCGAGCGTTGGTCGCACGAATTGGTGGTCTCGCGGGGCTACGCCTCGGTGACCGCCTGCTACCACGACTTCTTCCCTGACCGCGCGGACGGCTGGGGCGAGAGCATCTGGGCGCTCTTCGAGGATTGCGCGGGACGCACGACGCGCCACCCCACGCATGGCTCCATCAGCGCATGGGCGTGGGGGCTCCAGCGGATGCTCGACGCCTTGGAGACGATGCCAGAGGTGGACGCCACGCGCGTGGCGGTACATGGCCATTCGCGGCTGGGCAAGACCGCCTTGTGGGCGGGAGCCAGCGACCAGCGTTTCCGAATGGTGGTGGTGAATGAGTCCGGCAGCGGCGGCGCGGCTCTGGCACGGCGTTGCTGGGGAGAGACGCTGCTGCTTACGTTGGGCTACAATCCGCATTGGTATCCCCAGACGCTCTGGCGGTGGGTGCCGGAGGACTACGCCTTGCCCGTCGATATGCATGAGGTGATTGCGCTGTGCGCGCCGCGTCCCGTGGTGGTGGGCAGCGCCACGGAGGACAACTATGCGGACCCGCATGGCGAGTTCCTCTCTGCGTTCCATGCGGGACCAGTCTATAAATTATTGGGACACAACAAAGTGTTGCCACCAGAGATGCCCGCACCGGAGGTCTGCCTCTCCGGCGACATCAGCTACCATCTCCGCATTGGTCCGCATGACCAGAAGCGCTTCGACTGGGAACACTATCTCAGCCTTGCAGACCAGCTGGTGTGATATGGATGCGCCGGCCGTCGGCGTTGGCGCTCTTGGTGATGGCGAGGCAGGCGAGCGTGGCGTTGACCGCGCTTTCGAGGTTGTGGGCGCTCTCGCGGCCCTCCTTGATGCATTCGACGAAATCCGCGACCATCGCGGGGAAGGGATGCCCATAGACGTCGCCGGTCTTCTTCACGCCAGTGTCCAGAGTGAAGAAATCGGCTTGACCCTCGAAGCGCTTGAGATAGAATCGGTCGTTGATGATGGTGCCCTTTTCGCCGAGGATGCTGAGGTTGGCGGTGTAGGGCACCTGGCCGACTAGCGAACAGCTGAAGACGCCGATGGCGCCATTGGCGAAGCACACCTGCGCGGTCTCGACGGAGGGATATTCGTAGTAGTCGCCCACCATTGCGGACTGGGCGGTCACGCTCTCGATGTCCGCGCCGAGAATCCACCGTGCCATATCGACGGAGTGGCACCCGGCCAGAATGAAGGCCCCGCCAGTGTTCTCGCGGTGCTTCATCCAGCCGCCGCGGTTGCGTCCAAACCAGTAGTCCACGTTGGCGAGGAAAACGTTGCCCAATTCGCCTTCGGCGACTAGTTTCTTCTGGAGATTCACCAGCGGATTGAAGCGCAGGATGAAGCCCACCATCGTGCGGACTTTTGCCTCGCGGACCGCCTTCAGCATCTTCGGAAGGTCCTCCTCGCAGATGGCGATGGGCTTCTCCAGGAAGACATGCTTGCCGGCCTTGGCGGCGAGGATGCACTCCTGGGCGTGGCGGTCGTTCGGCGTGCAGATGGAGATGATGTCCACCGCCGGGTCCTCCAGAATCTGCTGGAAGTCGGTACAGGTCTTGCAATCCAGGCCGAACTCCCGTTGCTTGGCCTGGACGCTTTCCAGCCGCCGCGAGCCGATCGCCACGACCTCGCATTCGGGGTGCTTGAGATAGGCGTTGATGTGGCCGCTGGCTACCCAGCCACAGCCCCAGACCGCGCAACCGTATTTGCCGTTTTTCATAAGTATTTTATTATTAATGAGTTATGTTTTTTGCGGGTTTTCTCGATGGCTACTCCGTGAGGACATAGACCTCCAGCATCACGCTGTCGTATTGGTTGAGGTGGTGGCTGAAGGTCCAGTCGGGATGGTCTCCGGTGGAGTTCCCGAATCCGAAATCGGCGTCTTTTCCGGTGCAGAAGTTGTTGAAAGCAAAAAGTGTAGTCTTGTCGGTGAAGGCATGGACCTGCATGCAGCCGTAGCCGTCGAGCGGCGAGCTGGGGGAGTCGTCGAAGTCGTATTTTCCGCCGTTGTTGCCAGGGAGGTTGAGTTTGGCCGTCACGTGGTAGTTGTTGGGGAAGAACTCGATGTTTCCCTCGGGGTAGGTCTTGGAGGCCAGTCCAGGGACGTTGGTGACGACGGTCAGGTTCCGCACCTTGGTCTGGAAGGAGGCGCCAGAGACGGCGGTCGGAATGCCGCATTTGGCGGCCTCTGGCGTGAAGGCGTCCATGCCCACGAGCATCCACCGGGTGTCGCCCTGCTTGTCCGTGGCGCGGAGAAAATAGGTCACGCGCTTGACCTTGCCTTGGATGTTTGCGGAGTTGTCCACCACGTAGTTGGCGGGCATGCCTCGCTGGATGCCGGCCTGGCAGAGGTCGATTTTATAGAGCAGGGACTGGTCGCCGATGAAGTCCCGGAGGTCCTCCTCGGTGACGGGCTGGGAGAAGCGGAAGGCGCCCATGGGCAGGCCGTTTTCATTGAAGAGGGTGGAGGTGACCATCTGGAACCAGAGGTATCTCGCCTGGAAGGCCTTGGCGCCGCCGGGGAGGGTGACTTTGAGGTCCGTGCCGTTCATCTCCACGGTGTCGGGATGGACGAAGACGCCGTCCAGTCCGGCTATCTCGAAGTCATTGGCGTTGGGCGTTCCAGATGGCTCGGTGGTCTTCCATTCGGTCACATTTTCGAAGGAGATGGTGCAGGCGGGGCCGTCGAAGGTGCAGGAAACGGGTCGCGGCGCGTCCGGGTGGATGTCATCGCGTCCGTAGGTGCGGTTGAGGGCGAGGTTGGCGAGGCGTTCGCCGACGGGTTTCTTGTTGTGGGGATGGATGTCGCCATAGTCGCCGACGTCGTTGATGACCGCCATGCCCACTTGGGGTTCGTTGTCCTTGCAGAACTGCTCCTGAGCCTCCCAGATGACGGGGAGTGCCAGGCCGTTTCCGCCGTAGTTGAAGGGCGCCAGCTGCACGAAGTAGAATTTCAGTTCCGGGTTCTCGAAGACCTGCTTCCAGCCATTGAAGAGCGCCTGCATCTTGTGGCGGTAGATTGCGCCGTCGCCGAGGTTGCTGCATCCCTGATACCAGATGGCGCCGCGGATGGCGAAGGGCACGAAGGGGTAGATCATGCTGTTGTAGAGGGCGGTGGCCTGC
>JAFYIW010000005.1 GCA_017538465.1 Victivallales bacterium | reverse complement strand
GGGCAACACTTTTAACATAGCAACTCCCGTTCTCACCTCTCACCTCTGGCGTGCCCAGCCCCCAACTTTAATCTTTAACCTTTAAATTTTAAACTTTAACCTTTAAACTTTAGAATGACCTACATTCCTGTTGCATTGGAGTTATACTCCGTTCATAAAGAACTGGCCGAGAACCCGTGGGCGACGATGAAGGCCGTCAAGGCGATGGGCTATGAGGGCGTGGAGTTTGCCGGGCGGCCGCAATTCTGTCCCGAGTTCTACGCGGCGTTGCTCAAGGAGAGCGGGCTGGTCTGTTGTGGCTGGCATACCCTCTGGGAAAATGTCCAGCCGGACACCATCGACCGTACCATCGAGTTGAATCTGGCCGTCGGCAACAAATATGTCATCATTCCGGCACTTCACGCCGAAAGCCATGACGAATGGAAGAAACGCGCCGAGGAACTCAATGCAGTCGCCGAGAAGTTGGCGCACTACGGGATGAAGACCGGCTACCATTGTCATCCAGGGGATTTCCAATTGCTGGACGGCAAACGTCCGTGGGACACCTTCATGGCGGTCGCCAGCGAGCGCACTGTCGTCCAGCTGGACGTCGGAAATGCGATGGCAGGCGGAGCGGATGTGGTCGCCGAATTGAATGCGCATCCTGGGCGTTGCCAGACCATCCACCTCAAGCCCTGGAGCAAGACCAAGGGCTTCGAACCGCTGATTGGCGAGGATGACGTCCCCTGGAAGCAACTCTTCGACTTCTGCGCGGGGCCAGGCGCCACGGAGTGGTACATCATCGAATACGAATGTCCCGCGTTGCCGCCCCTGGAGGCCGTCGAAAAATGCCTGAGCAACACCAAGCAGATTCTTGGGATCTGAAGACCTGAAAGGCCAAAGGGCGCGCTGGAGCGCGTCTCTCCCATTTAACCTCTAACTTCTAATCTTGCTGGCGGAACCTGAAACCAGAGACCTGACTTTCACTTCTCACTTCTAACCTCTAACCTCTAACCTTCTATTAAATGCATTACATCATCAAATCGTTGATTTGCGCGGCGGTCGCCGGAACCTGCTTCGTGCTTGCGAATAGTTGTGGCAAGAAAAGCGACGGCATTCGTCGCATTGGCATCTCCATCCCCAGCGCGGATCACGGCTGGACGGGTGGCGTGGTCTGGTGGGCGGAGCGTGCCAAGGCGGAACTGACTGCCGCGAACCCCGGTCTCTCGATTGAAATCGTGACCGCCAAGGACTCCACGGAGCAGGTCAACCAGATTGAGACGCTGCTCTCCAAGGGCATCGACGCGTTGGTGGTCCTGCCGCACGAGCCAGGTCCTCTGACCAACATTTGCGCGGAGGCCAAGGAAAATGGTGTCATGCTGGTGGTCGTGGACCGCGGACTGAGCCGGGCCGTCGCGGACATCGATGTCGTGGGGGACAACCCAGGCTTCGGGCGCGTCTGCGGCGAACAGTTGGCGAAAGTTCTTGGAGGGCAGGGCACTGTAGTCATTATGGAGGGCGTTCCCTGTCAGGTGAACACCGACCGCGTGGAGGCCTTCAAGGCGGTCATGGCCAACTATCCGGGGATTCAGGTGCTGGATTCCCAGCCCGCCAACTGGGACACCGCGCAGGGACTCAAGGTCATGGAGGCATTCCTCCAGAAGTACCCGAAAATCGACGCCGTGTGGACGGGCGACGATGATGTGCTTCTGGGGGCGCTCAAGGCCTACGAGGAGTCCGGCCGTTCGGATGTCAAGTGCTTCATCGGCGGCGGCGGCAACAAACTCATCAACAAGAAGGTGCTGGACCGCGACCCGCTGATTCCGGTCAATGTGACCTATCCACCGAAGATGATCTATGCGGGCGTCGAGGAAGCCATCGCGGCCTTGAACGGCGCCGCTGGCGACCTGCCCAAGAAGGTCGTTGTCCCGGCGGACGTCATCACACCGGAGAACGCCGCCGAATTCTATTTCCCTGAGTCCATCTACTAGAAAAGAATGGACAGGGCGCGCGGGAGCGCGTCCCTCCCGGCCCACGCAGCCTGCAGGCCTGAGGTTCTGAGGCCAAATACATGCTTGTTTTCCAAGGTGTTGCTCAAATACTAAGTCAATTCGGAAACGGATTGAAAACGTATTCGGCAAAGGAAGAATGAAAATGACATCCAAGATGCTTTTGGCCGCTGCGGCCTCTTTCCTCATGATAGTGGCGAATGCGGCGGATTCCGATGGTGCGCTAAACTCTCTTTCCGGTTCCATGCCAAAGCTCTTCTATGATTTTACGACCTACAATGCGGACGGCACGCTGAAGGACCTTTCCGGCAACGGTCACGAGGGGCGTCTGAGCGGTGCTTTCGTCCCGGCGAGTTGTGGCGACCAGAACGGCTTGTTCTTCAATGGAAAGGACACCAGGATTGTGCCGGAGGACGCCGCCGGACTCAAGGTGGCGGGGCGGCTGTCCATCTATCTCAAGGTGCGCATCGAGCCGGAGTGGGGAAAAGCAATGGAGGCCTTTTCTCCGCTGATTTTCGGCTCGGTGGACGAACTGGGGGCCAACCGAAACTACTCGCTCTTCTTCGACCACGGAAACCAGCTCTCCTTCGATATCGGAAACGGCGGCTCCGCAAACACGCTCGCCGTGACGGACATCGCGGACGGACAGTTGCATTCCTTTGTCTTCATGGTGGCCAACTGCTCGGTGATCGCCTACTGCGATGGCAAGTGCGTGAGGCGTCAGGATGGCGTCAATATCGTGCCCGACAAGAATATCGGCTTGCCCGAAATCCAGCTGGGGACTTGGTTTGCAGGCTCCTTCATGGGCGAACTCTACGAACTCGCGCTCTTTGACCGCTCCCTGAGCAACCGGGAAGTGCTGGCGCTTGCCGGCGTGGAGGACGAAAATGGCGGGCAGTGCCACGGCACCTTCACCTTCAAGCACTCCGATCTGATGCGAAGGCTTTCCTGGGTTCTTGCCTGCGAGGACGTGCCGCTTTCCGCAAAAGTCCTGGAACTGCGGCTGGATGGCGCGACAGCCTGGGAAAAAGAGCTTTTGAACGAGGAGATTGCCGATGAACGGCTCGGCATGAGTGACGAACTGGACACCACTGCAGTGGAGCCCGGCCGCCACGACATGGAAATCCGCATCCTTGACGCCGACGGCAAAGTGCTCTTCAGCAAAGCCGGACCGCTCGAGGTCCGGGTAGTGGAGAACAAAGAACTGTACTTGAATGACCTCGGCGTCACGGACGAGGTTCTGCCGCCTTGGACGCCCATGGAAGTCCGCCAGAATGGCGACCAGACCGAGGTCGCGGTATGGAACCGCACATACACCTTCGGGGACGAACCGCTTTCCTGCGAATTCTATTCCGGGGCAATGCTTTCCGCCACTCCGTCGGAATATCGCCTGTCCCTTGATGGAACTGACGATGTCCGCCTCACTTCCCGCAAGCTGGAGGTCCTCAAGAACACGCCTTCCTTGGTGGAACTGCTGCAGGCGGCTGAAAACGACGACGTGGAATTGACGGCTCGGCATGCCATCGAGTATGACGGCTTCGACCGCATCAAGGTGAAGCTGACTGCCAGACGCGACCTCACGGTGAACCGTCTGCACTTCGTTTTCCCGCTGAACCGGAAATACATCAAGGCCACCTTGCAGACGCTTAACGAAGAGGCCGCCATCCAGGCGGACCAGTCCTTCGACTTCATACCAGTGCTCTTCATGGGCGACGAGGAACGGGGAATCAGCTATCTGGCGGACTCGGACCAGTACTGGTTCCCGGTGGGCAATCCCAAGGCCCTGGAGCTGACGGTCGCACCCGACGGGGCCACGGTGGTCTTTGAAATGCATCCCGTTGACGAGGAAGTCGCTTTGAAGGCCAACGATACCCTGGAATACGAGTTCGCGCTGACGGCCACGCCCATCCGTCCGATGACGGAATCCGCCTGGGTGAAGCGCTGCGTGAACATCCGTCCCTACTGCGGCGAGCTGACATGCACTGTTGACCAGCGCGGCGGCAAATCCATCTTCGACTATTATGCCGACGCCGGCATGAGGAGTTTCATCATCTGGCGCAACGGCAAGGCCTTTGGCTATCCGCCGCTGCCGGGCACCGAGTATTCCGACGGCGTCAAGAGCCTCGTGGCCAAAGCGCACGAACAGGGCATCTTGGCCTTCCCGTATGCCATCGGCTTCCTCTACAGCGAACTCGCGCCCGAATGGAACGAATCGCGGCTCTTGACCTACACTCCCGGAAGTGACTTCTCCTCGGCGGGGGACTTTCTGGAAAAGGAGACCGGCTTTCCGCAGCATACCTGGTGGGTATGCAACAACAGATTCTACCAGAACCTGATGCTCTACAGACTCCGGGAGGCGATTCTGGAGACGGGCATGGACGGCGTCTATCTGGACGGCACCGCCAATTCCCGAAAATGCACCGACGAGCTGCATGGCTGTGGCTACATCGACCGGGACGGCCATCTGCGTGCGACCTACAATGGATTGGGCACCAGGGATTTCCTTAAGCGCATTCACACCCTGGTCTATCAGCTGAAGGGCGAGCAGGGGGTGGTGGACCTCCATTTTTCCGTCGCGTACAACGCCCCCGCCGCCGCCTGGGCGACTTCCCTGTGGAGTGGCGAGAACCTGGAGGCCGACCAGTACGCCTTTAAGTCACTGCCGCCGGAGTGCTTCCGCATGGCCTATACCGGCAACAACATCGGCGTGGCCTCCGAACTGCTGCATTTCACCATGCACACGAGCTATCGGGCGGCCAGTGCGCTCGCCCTGGTTCATGGCGTGCCGGTGCGCCCGCATGACGCCGAGGACATCGATGAAATCGCGGAGCTGTGGCGTCAGCGGGAAAGCCTCGGGCTTGACGATGCCCAGTTCATCGGATACTGGAAGGAAGAATGCCCGGTCGTCTCCCAAGTGTCTGGCGTCTATGCCAGCTGCTATGTGCGCAAGGACGGCTCGGTCGTGGCAGTCGTCTCCAATCTCACCGAGGAACGGCAGACGGTGGAGCTTTCCGCACGGCGTGCTGGACTTGCACTGCCGGAACCCTTTGAGCTGGACAGCCAGGACTTCCGCATCGTGGAACTCGGCAAATGACAATGCAACTGGCGGTTGGGGTGGCAAAGCCAGGGCAGGGGACCACAATTGTGTACTTTCCAACCTTCTCGCAACTCCTCATGAAACGCATTAGTCTTCTAGTATTTCTACTGCTGGCTTTCGGCATTCTCCATGCCCAGACCCTGGACTGGTCACAGGCCGAGGAATTGTATCCAGGCATTTGCCACCTCAAAATCGACCGCAAGGTAATTGCCTCGGAGGATGCGGAATTGTTGCTGAAGGGCAATGTGATGCGCATTGATTTGACGACTCCTGGGCTACATTTCACCAGCACAGCCCGTGATTCGGGCTGGGGCAAGCCAATGCCTGACCACACGCCCGCCAATGGGCAGCCTTGCATCATCCGAACCCGCCGTCAGACCACGCCGGATTTCCTCAAGGAGTGCCGGAAACCCGTGGAGCAGGGCGGTCGTGCCCTGAATATGGTGGTTGCCTTCAATGCCAGCCCCTGGATTCCCTGGGAAAGACCCTTTCTTCACATTTATGCTGAGCCACTTGGAGTAAACATCTCTGATGGCGTGGTGATTGCTGAGAATTCCCGCACCAAGGCCCATTTCGTCGTCTGGAACAATGGCCAGGTTGAGTTGCTGGACGAAGTGCCCGCCACCGACAAGTACCCGGAAATCTGGCTGTCGGCAGGCGGATTTGACATCATTCTGAAAGACGGGAAACCCACGCCCGTCTGTGAAACCAACCGTTCCCGGCATCCGCGCACCGCCTTCGGACTCTCCGCCAGCCACCAATATCTCTATGTACTGACCGTGGATGGCCGACAGCCCAATTGGAGTCACGGCGCCACTTATCAGGATCTCAATGCACTGTTGCTGGAGGCCGGTGCCTGCGAAGCCATCAACATGGATGGCGGCGGCTCCACCACGTTGTGCTACTGGGATCAGACCAAACAGCAACCCGTTGTTCTTAGCCATGCCACATCCCAAGACAAAGCCTATCGCCCCAACGGCTTCAATGTCGGCATCTATTTTACACCACATTGAAAACTTTCCCATGAACTTGCTGAAATCGTCTGGCGTGACGCCCCTCGGCAATCTGATGTCACTTGCCATCCATTTTCATTTTTCACCTAGTTATTCACTCTTAAGACCGATTATGCGACGCAATTAACATGGTAGTTTGAAGGACGATTCTCACAATCCCCGTCTGAATTCTCATTGTCGATTACATTATTCTCATGTCGAAGCAACCGATTTATCATCCGAATCAGGATTTTGTTTGTCCGCAATGCGGATTGCGTTCAGTGGTTCGTGCGGAAGAGATTGTCGCGGGACTTTTTGAAGTCGTTGGCAAACGATATGTTTGTTCCTCATGTGGCTGGCAGATTCCGGATGAGCAAATTGCTTTGTCCTCCGACAAGTCCTCCGATCGCTTTCATTCCACCGATGACGAGACCTTGAATGCATTGTTTGGTGAGAATTTGCCTGTTGCAAATGGATTGACGCTTGAGGATGAAGCCACGCGCTTCTGCAAGAACTGCAAGCATTATCTGCAGTCTCCGTTTTTAAGCCGTTGCCTGCTGCACAATCGTGAAGTCGAGCCTCTGGAAGTCTGTGAACAATTCAGCCTGCCGTCTTATGAAAAATCATAATTTTCTAATAGTCAGTATATTGTCATGTTTTTTCTTGCTGAATGGCTGCATCACTGTCTATCAGAATCGTTCCACGCCACCTACCCCTCCGCCTCCCCCTTTGCCCGTTTGGGTAGTTTATCTGCCCACGCCGGAAATCCCGCCAAACGGAACCATTCGTCCCATCCCCGCACACCAGGGGTGGACAAATCTTCGCATGGAGCGTGACTTGGAACGCATGGCCCAGGCCAAAATCACGGCGGCCCTGGTGATGGTCACTCACATACAATTGCTGGACGAAAGTTTCCATGAGCGCTATCGCAAGTTTGCCGAACTTGCGGAGATTCGCGGCATCCAAGTGGCCTTGCTGCTGACCAGCCTGACGAGTCACGCTCCTGCTCTGGAACGGTCCAATATTGCATTATACCTTAGTGAACAAGGACTAACTAACTTCCCTTCCAGCCTGCGGAATGAAACAGGAATTCCCTTGCTGGTGGTTACGGCGGATTTTGTCCTGGATGCCCCGCAGGATGAGCATGATCAGACCACTTGCATTTGGCAGTTGGGGCATGATTTGCCTGCCCTGCCCTCCGGCCCGCTGGATGTCCCCGCGATGCGTCCGGATGCCCGTGGTGTCCTGTGGATTCGAGCGGCGGACAACTCCGGCTGCGCTGTGGTGAACCGTGGGCGTCCGACGGATGACTGGACCATTCGGCGCCGCGAGGGCGCAGCGTTGAAGCGTCAATTGGAACAGGCGCGTTCCGTTGGAGCAAAACTGCTGCTGCTGGACAGTTGGAACAACTATTCACGCGGCAGTTTTGTGGAGCCCAATTCCAATGACCAGAATGCGTGCATGAGCATTTTGCAAAACCGTTAGCCGCTATCGTAAAAAAATGCAGATGCGAGACGAGGCACGGTGGCCTTTCGAGAGAACCGGCAATTTCATTTAAGATGTTTTCTGTAGCCACTGCGAAGTTTTTCGTGAATCAGAAATGGCTTGACCTTCCCGCCAATGGCGAAGGGCTTCTGCCAGATTATCCTCTTTTCGCGCATCGTGAACTCTGGCGGGATGGGGCATGGCATTGTCTGACCTGGGAGTTCACCAACCAGGGCGACACGCCGATTCAGCTGGGAAGCTGCCACTTGGCGGAACTCCACGCACTGCCTGGCAGTGGCAAGAAAGACACTGTCTATTTGGATTCCAATGGTGGCTGGTTTGCGGGGGTCATCCGGAGCACCTCCCGCCTTCCGAACATGGAATGGGAGTACTGGAAGAACGTATTTTGTGCGGAGGAGGACATCGAATGGGCAAAAAACATCCAAGATGGCGACATTTCTCGGGCTAGCCACTATAGTCTAGGCGGCATGAGCGTGTATCTGCGTCCCGGCCACCCTGTGCTTTTCATGGGCTTCGTGGTGCCACGTCTGCGTTGCCTCGCCGTCCCCTATATCCTGAATGATCCGACGACTGGAGAAGTAAGACGCCTTGCCTTGGTCAACAATTTCGCCGGCTATTTATTGCAGCCTGGGGAAAGCATCACCACCGAGACCGCGCTCTGGCGGGATGATGACAATCCACACCGTCTGTTGGAAGAATATGCGGACTTCTGCGTGAAGACGCGCGGTCTCAAGCTTCGCCACGACACGCCGCCCGTCGGCTGGCTCTCCTGGTACGGCTACCGACTGGAAATCACTGAAGAAGAATGTATTCGTGTCGCGGATTTCGTCAACCGCGAGTATCCCGGCTTCGGCTTCAAATATTTCCAGATTGACCTGGGCTACAACACCCAGAATCTCCCAGGACAATGGTTTGGCACCAATGAGCACTTCGTCAAAGGATTAGAACACTATTGTCAGGAGATGCGCAGCCGCGGTTTCACTCCAGGAATTTGGTGTGCGGCCTTCTGCGTCGCCGAGTCCAGCGATTTCTACCGCAAGCATCCCGACGCAGTGACGCGCTGGTCAGGCGACACCCCCGGACGCTGGTTTTGGGAACCCAAGGATCCGCTTTATTACCTCGACCCCACCCATCCTGCCGCCCAGGAATTCGTCTCCAAGGTCATTCGGCATTTTCGGCAGGCTGGCATGGAATACTTCAAAATTGACTTCATGAACCGGCTGGGACGTGTGGACTGCGAATACCATCCGAATCATTCTCAAATCGTCAAGGGTGCCAAAGCCTATCGCCTGGCCTGCCAGACGCTGGTGGACAATCTCGCCCCTGCAGACTACCTCTACACATGCAGCAATCTCCTCTTTGACTCCGTCGGTTATGCCAGCACTTCAATGACTGCCTGCGACATTGCCAACACCGGCATTCGCCAGGCGCTTGCTGAAGGCGACGACTCCAAATTGAACTTCTACAGGATGCAATTCGCCACCACCATGGCGCGCTACTACATCCATAAGAAATTTCTGCTGCTGAATCCGGATGGCATCTGCATCGCGCCGCCGGCCGACCATGAGGAGGCCTGGTTCCGTACCCTCTTTGTCGGGATGTCCGGCGGACAAGTCTTTCTAGGCGACCGCTTCGACCTGGCCGAGCCGGAGAGCCGCGACTATGTCAAACGCATCCTACCGCCCTACGGCGAGGCGGCCAAACCCGTGGACCTCTTCCGCACCCCCTATCCAGATGGCCGACCGGAGATTTTGTACCTCCATACGCCGCAGAGAGAGGTCATCGGGCTTTTCAACTTTGGAGGAAAGAAGGCCATTGAACTGGACTGGCAAGAACTGGGACTAAAGGGAAGCTACGAGGCTTGGGAGTTCTATGAGCAAAAATACCTCGGCGTGCTGGACACCGCACAGTCCTTTGCCTGTCCCCTGCCCTTCCCCGCAGCCCGTGTGCTGCTGCTTACGCCGGTCAGCGACTTCCCGCAGGTCATCGCCACCAGCTTCCATTTCACCGGAGGCGCCGTGGAATTGCTGGGCTTACACTACGATAAAACCATTCAGGTCCTCAGCGGGAAACTGCTCCGTCCCTGTGGCGACCCTGGGAGCATATATATCAAAGCTCCGCAAGGATATGTTTCCTCTCTAAAGGAGATTGCTTCTGGCGTGTTTGAATTGCCACTCGTCGGCACCGGCACTCCTCTTGACTGGAAAGTCGATTTTGAAAGGTCCCTATAGAAAAACTCCCCCATTGACGCGGATGCGACATGGGGGAGAGAGGATCGTGAAGATTGGCGTCTCGCCTTTACTTGATATCCACGTCAAGTCCGACGGCCTTATTGAAGGTGTTGAAGGCGCTTAGGGCGGCCGCCACTTCAATGGCGCCACTGATCTCTTCATCAGTCACGCCAATCATCTTGGCGCTCTTGACATGCGCGCTCACGCAATATTCGCAGCCATTGGCCGCGCTCACCGCGATGGCGATGAGTTCCTTGGTCTTGGGGTCGAGGTTATTGCCCGCCGCCGCCGCCATCTGGCTCGCCGCCCCAAGGAAATTCCCGCTTCGGCCCATGGCCTGAAAAACCTGCGGTAGCATGCCGCCGAAATTCTTCTCTATGGATTCCTGCGTGCGGACAGCTTTTTCGTCACCAGTCTTGTTGTAGAGTTTTATCCACGCCATGTTGTTTCCTCCTTCGGATGTTAGATTAAAAAGAACAAAACACAGAACATTATTTCACACTATCCAATTCCGCCAAAATCGCGCGGGCGGCTATGGCGGGATCGTGGGCGGCGACAATCGGCCGCCCGACGATGATGTAGCTTGCGCCAGCCAGGGCCGCCTGGGCAGGCGTCATGATGCGCTTCTGGTCGCCGGCCGCGGCACCTGCGGGACGAATCCCAGGCACCAGCGTGAGGAACTCCGGACCGAATGCCTCGCGCAGCATCGGCAACTCCAGAGCGGAGCAAACCACTCCCGGCAATCCAGCCTCTTGAGAGAGTTTTGCAAGCCGCAGCACCTGTTCCGCCGGCGTGGACTGAATGCCAATGGCCTGGAGTTGTGCGGTGTCCATACTGGTAAGCACTGTGACCGCAATCACCGTTTTGCCGGTTTCTCTGCCGGCCTCGGCGGCGGCGGCCAGCATCGCAGGACCGCCTGATGCATGGACATTGATGATGTCTGCCCCTATCAGTGCCGCCGAACGAACAGCCTGGGCTACGGTATTGGGAATGTCATGGAACTTCATGTCCAGGAATACCTTGCGCCCCATTGCCTTAAGTTCTTCAAGAACCTTTGGCCCATAGTGGGTGAAAAGCTGCTTTCCAACCTTATACCATTCGACCTGCTCGCCCAACTGTTTCACCAGCGTTAGGGCATCGGCCCATTCGGACACATCCAGTGCCACCATTAAATGCGTCTTGTCACTCATGATTCTCTTGCGGATGCGGATTGGTTGGTTGAATCGGGGAAGTCGCGCCTTCCCCAGAATTCTGGAGGAAGGTTTCCTCTTTCGGAGCACTTGAAGCCGTAGCCGAATCCATGAAGGCCGGCAGGGCTTCATTTTGCACTTTGCACATTAAAAATCGATTCCAGGAGAACAGCAATTCAAATGCCGTCACCACTTCCCAGAGCAACAATGCCAGGACAACCCATGCAAGGATAGTCCCAATCCAGCTAAAACATACAGTAAAAACTTGAAATTCAAATAATTGTATGAATAATCCTAAACTTATCTTCTCTTGTGTGAACACATTTTGCCATTGCCGCCAAGACCCCACAATCACGGCGCATACAGGTACCATGAAAAGGTAAATCCATCCACAGACCGTCAGATTCAGTCGCTGGACAAGGCCATCACTTCCTCCGATGCAAACCGCCAGTGCCCGCAATTGGATGGCAAAAGCGAGCATCATCACAAACATGGCAATTGCGGCCACGACAAGCATAATGATGAAATACTGTGTCAGACGATAGGAAAGAGTTGCAGGGGAGCTTTGCCAACACCAGAAAGGCGAAAGACCAAAACTGAATAAGGCACTGCATTTTAGCGTGAAGTTTCCAGGCAGTTTTTGCATGAAATAAAACTGCCGGCGCCGTTGGAGCGATGGCATGAGTTCCTGGGGAAACTGCGGCTTCAGGCAGCAGGTCGCGGCAAACAGAAAGCCAGTGACAAAAACAGGCCACCATTGGATGGCAAACATAGCTCCTCCATGCAACCAGAGTTGCAAGAGGAAGGCAAAGCCCATCACCATGCCCACCACATAGAGCATGAGAAAAGACCAGTATCTGCTCATAGACTCAGCGAGGCCAGGTCATTCGTTTTCTTGCAGGGTCAGATTCCCGACCAACAAGTTTGTCGAAGGATTTTTTAAAGTTCATCCAGGAAACGCGCGTATTGAAGTCCGCTCATCAACAAATCCAACTCATCCGGCTCATCAAATTCCATCCGGAAAAGCCAGTTTTGCCGGTAATCTTTGAACAGCAATGTCGGATCGTCTAAGACTTCTTGGTTGACTTCCACCACACGCCCAGTCAATGGGCACCTTACATGTTTCTTGCGCATGCCAGTATGGATGAGGATATTGGGAGAATCGATCTCCAATTCGTCCATCGCCAAGGGCAGATCCAGATTTTCAATATTGCCAAGTTCTT
>JAFYIW010000063.1 GCA_017538465.1 Victivallales bacterium | reverse complement strand
TAATGACTGAAATTCTCTCCGGTGACTTCACTCACGGGACCCTCGTGGGCTCTACCGAATAACCTCTCGTATCCTCATGCAACTACCATAAAGGAAATACCCAAATGCCTACTGCTGAAGAAATCCTCTTTGACGCCGAAGCCGCCATGACCAACACCATCGATGCGCTGAAAAAGCGCTTCGACGCCGTCCGCACTGGCAAAGCCTCCCCTGCCCTCGTCGATGGCATCATGGTCGAATACTATGGTGCCCAGACCCGCCTCAAGGACATGGCCGCCATCTCCGCCCCGGACCCCCGCTCCCTCAAGATCCAGCCGTGGGACGTCAGCCAGCTCAACAACATCCAGAAGGCCATCCTGGCCAGCAGCCTGGGCATCAACCCCATCAATGACGGCAAGGTCATCCGCCTCCCGATTCCCGAACTCTCCGAGGAACGCCGTACGGAGATGACCAAGCAGGTCAAGAAGATGGCGGAGGAGGCCCGCGTCGAGGTCCGCAATGCACGCCGCGACGCCAACGAGGCCATCAAAGTCGCCAAGAAGAACTCCGAACTCACCGAAGACGAGCAGAAGGCCCGGACGGAGGAAATCCAGAAGCTCACCGACAAGATGGTCGCCGAAGTGGACAAGCTCTCCGAAGCCAAGCAGAAGGAACTGATGGAGGTGTAGCCTTCGACGCTCCTCCCGTGCATGACGCCTCACCTCATGCGCGGGGCAATCCTGCCCGCACTTTCCCCTCAAGTTTGGTTTTTATTTCCGTCGCCAATGAAAAAAGTCCTCTTCGCATTATGGCTGCTGGCCGCCTGTGTGCCATTTGTCCTGCAGGCACAGAATGTCCTTTCGGGAACGGTCACTAAGCACGGCACCCACGGCAATCCCTCGCTTGGCATCGTGAGTTTCTCGGGTGACGCCGCCACCCGGCAGACATTGGAACGCGTGCTGCAACGCACCGACTGGTTCACAATCGTGGGAGCCGACCAGGCCGCCCTTGCGCAAATCCAGCTCAAAGTCAGCGGCTCTCCGCAGAATCTGGTCGCCAATGTCGCAGTGGCTGGCAAGTCCTCCTTCACCATCAGCGGCACAGGCGAAACCACCCAGGAGGCCGTGTTCCAGCTCGTCGACGCCCTGCTGAAACAGGTCTTCAAGGTTCCTGCCCTGTGCACGCGTCCAATCGCCTACGTTTGCTCCAGCTCATCCTCCACCACCAAGGAGATTTTTCTCTGCAATATCGACGGCAGCAACCATCGTCGCCTCACCCACAACGGAAAAATCTCCACCGAGCCTTCCTGGGGCCACTCCCGTGCACTGGTTTACACACACAACAGCGGAACATCGCTCAACATTGTGCTGGTGGACATCGGGAAAGACCGCCAACGCGTGGTCTCCAGCGCACGAGGCCTGAACTCGTCGGCGGCCCTTTCGCAGAATGGCCGCACCCTCGCCCTTTCAATGTCACTGGGCAAACAGGTCGATTTGTACACCATCGACCTGGCCACCAACACCCGCACGCGCCTCACGCAGGACCGCAATGTCGAATCCTCGCCCGTCTTCAGTCCAGACGGGAAGGAACTCTGCTACGTCTCAGACAAAAGCGGCCGCGCACAACTTTACGTCATTCCCGTGGCTGGCGGCACCGAACGCCGTCTGACCACCCAGGGCGCACGCGAATGCGTCTCTCCCGACTGGTCCGTGGTTTCCAATCAAATCTGCTTTTCCATGCGCACTTCCAGTGGCCAATACGTGATTGCGGTTCTGGACATGAGGAAACCCGATGCCACGCCGGTCATCATCACCGAGGCGGCCGGCAATTGGGAGGCGCCGAGTTGGGCTCCGGATGGCCGCCACATCGTCTGCACTCGCCAGAGCGGCAAAAACCAGGACCTCTACATCGTGGACAGCTGGTTCCACACCTTCCAGCAACTCACCAAGGACGCCCGCGTCTCCCTCCCCGCCTGGGCACCCGCATATTGAGATTTCATGGCCGTTGCGCGGGAGCAGGGGTTCCCGCGCAATTACTCCTCCCTTGCATCTATCTCGTCTATCCACTTCATTATTATGTTCGAAACTGACCATTCCTCAGAAGAGTCGCCTGACGAAAAAGCTCCTGGCAAAGACAAGTCCAGACAACACAAAGAATACTCGGACGACTCAAACGACCTTGTCCAACACCTCCGCGAAATGCTCGGACGGCTGGGTGGAACGCCTTTTGTCAATATCCACACCGCCGCCGCCCAGCAGCGCGAAGAGGAGGAACGCCAGGCGCAAAAAAAGCCCACGGCGTTGGAACTGATTCGCCAGTTCTCCTTCAAGCCGCGCGAAATCCGTGACTATCTCGACCGCTATGTCATCAGCCAGACCGAAGCCAAGAAGGTCCTGGCCACTGCCGTCTGCGACCACTACAATCATGTACGCCGCGCCCTGGAAGACGAGCAGGTATTCCGACGTGACTACGCGAAATCCAATGTCCTGATGATTGGCCCGACGGGCGTGGGAAAGACCTACCTGATGCGCTGCATCGCGCGACTCATCGGCGTGCCGTTCGTGAAGGCCGACGCCACGAAATTCTCGGAAACTGGCTACGTCGGCTATGACGTGGAGGATATCATCCGCGACCTGGTCAAGGCGGCCGACGGCGATACCGAACTGGCTCAGTTCGGCATCGTGTATATTGACGAAATCGACAAGATCGCCTCGCGTTCCACGGAAGGGCAAAAGGATGTCTCCGGCCGTGGCGTGCAGGTGAATCTGCTCAAATTGCTGGAGGAGTCCGACGTACGACTCGTGGCCCAAGGGGACATGATGGGCCAGATGCAGGCCATGATGTCCATGCAACGTGGCACTCCCCAGGCCACAACCATCAACACCAAATTCATCCTCTTTATCGTATCTGGAGCCTTTGACAAGTTGGACACCATCATCAAACGCCGCGTCAGCTCTTCGGTTATCGGCTTCGGCAGTGCCAAATCAACATCAACTGACGAAGCAGCCGTCCCAGGCATGGTTTCCCCGCAGACTTCAGAAAGCGAATTGCTGCGCCATGTCCAGACGGGAGACATTGTCAATTATGGCTTCGAGCCGGAATTCGTCGGCCGTTTCCCTGTCCGTGTCGTGCTAGACCGCCTCGGAGTGCCCGAATTGGAGAAAATCCTCACCACCGCCGAAAACGGCATTTGGGAACAGTATGTCGAGACCATGGCTGGCTACGGCATCGACCTGACCGCCGAACACGCCGCCCTCGCCTACATCGCCGAGGCCGCCGAACGCGAGAAAACCGGCGCACGTGGTCTGCTCACCATTCTGGAACGCACCTTCCGTGATTACAAGTTCGAACTGCCTGGCACGGGCATCAAGGCCCTGCACCTCACTGCCGAGATGATTCGGGAACCCGCCAAGGCACTTCAGAAACTTCTGGACGAATACGCGGACTCCGCCAACCAGCTCGCCCACGCCGAAGTCGCCGCCTTTGCCGAGCGCTTCCAACAGCAGTCCGGCATTACCCTGAAATTCACCCCGAAGGCCACGAGCACACTGGTCAAACAGGCCTTCGCCGCCGGGAAGACGGTGCGGGGCTACTGCGAAGAACAGTTCAAGGACTTCGAATACGGCCTGAAACTGGTCCATCGGGACAATCCGCAGGAGCCATTTGAGATGGATGAGGCGCAGGTTGTCAATCCCCAGGCCACGCTCACCCAGTGGATCAAGGAAAGTTTCCCAACTGACAAATAAGCAGCCTGCTCGCAAATTACTTGTAAGTTGGCATTCTGTCATTTGGCTCATCTCCAATAACTCTATCCTTTCTCGATTGAATATCCTTCATATTGACATGGATGCGTTCTTTGCGGCGGTCGAGCAGCGCGACCACCCGGAATGGCGTGGCAAACCCGTGATCGTGGGCGCCCCGCCGCATGAACGCGGAGTGGTCTCCACCGCCTCCTACGAGGCACGGGTCTATGGCGTTCATTCGGCGATGCCCTCACGCGAGGCCTACCAGCGTTGTCCCCACGCCATCTTCGTCCACGGCAACCACCACCACTACAGCGAGGTCTCCCGCCAGGTGATGGCCATCCTCCATTCCTTTTCGCCAAAACTGGAGCAGGTCTCGGTCGATGAGGCGTTCCTGGACCTGACCGGCGTGTTGGGACGCGATGGTCATGCCGTCGAGACCGCCGAGGAAATCCGTACCCGCATCCGAAACGAAATCCATCTCACTGCGTCAATTGGCGTGGCGCCGAACATGTTCCTGGCCAAGCTGGCCAGCGACCTCAACAAGCCAGATGGTCTGACCGTCGTACCCGAGTCCCCTGAAGCAATCGCGGCCTTCCTGGCTCCGTTGCCCGTCGGACGCATCTGGGGCGTCGGCGCCAAGACCAACGAGATTCTCGCCAAATACAACCTGCGAACCATCGGCGATGTCCAGCAGGCCTCCACCGACTTCCTCACCCGAATCCTGGGGAGTTATGGTCCACGGCTACACGATCTCGCCTTCGGCCTCGATGACCGCCAAGTCCAGACCGAAGCCCCGCCGGAAAAGTCCATGTCGCAGGAATATACCTTCAAAGAGGACTGCCTGGACTTTGCGATGGTGCGTGCCAAATTGCTGGAGCAATGCGAGCTGGTGGCCGCCCGGCTGCGCCGCCATGGAGTCCTCGCCGGCTGCGCCGTCCTGAAACTGCGTTTTCAGGATTTCCGCACCATCACACGGCAGATGCCAGTCAAGCCGCCGACCAACTCCGACCGAATCCTACGTGGCTATGCCCTCCAGCTTTTGCAGGGCACGGGCCTGGCGGAACATCCACGCCCCATCCGGCTGGTCGGCTTTGGGGCCTCCGCCTTGACCGATATCCGTCAGGATGCGCCATCCCTGCGTCAGCCATCCCTTTTCGAGGAGGAAAACCGCCAGGAGGAACAACACAGGGCAACCAACCGCAAAGACAACGCCATCGACTGCGCCGTGGACGCCCTGCGGCAGCGTTTCGGCCGTGACTCCATCCATCGGGGCTAACCGATAATTCCAATGGGCAAAATCTCGCCTTTTTCAGTGCGATGGGGTTGAAATCCGCAGAACTGGGCTTATTTTATGTGAGTTTTACCGCCAAACGGCCATAACACTTCATCGGAGAGGTGTCTGAGTGGTCTAAGGTGCAGCATTGGAAATGCTGTGTACGGAAACGTACCCAGGGTTCGAATCCCTGCCTCTCCGCCAATTTTACCCAGGAAAAAGCCACTTGTTTGCCACTTTTTTGCCACTTTGGGGGCGGAAAGTGGCTTTTTCTTTGGGAATGACTATCCAAGATTTATATTTGATTATCGCCCAGCCGCAGAGAGAAACGACAACCGATTGGCGGTGTTGACTGCCCC
>JAFYIW010000062.1 GCA_017538465.1 Victivallales bacterium | reverse complement strand
TGCTGCGCGATGAGATGGCGGCCGGAACGGAGCTGGGCAAGACGGTCAAAGACCTCATTGCCTCCGGTGCATTGGTGTCCGACGAAATTGTGACCGCGATGGTGCGTTCCCGCCTGTCCAAGGCGGATGTCCAGGCGAAAGGCGTGATGCTGGATGGCTATCCCCGCACGGTTGCCCAGGCCGAAAGCCTCAGCGGCATTCTGGCGGAGACCGGCATGGAGATGGGGGGCGCGGTGCTGATTGACGCTCCCCGGGAAATCCTGCTGCGGCGGCTGACCGGCCGTCGGCTGTGCACCAACAAGGAATGCGGAGCCATCTACAACATCAACGACGTCGCTCCGAAGGTGGAGAATGTCTGCGACAAGTGCGGCTCGCCGCTCTATCAGCGCTCCGACGACTCCGAGGCCACCGTGCTGGGACGCCTCAAGGTCTATGACGAGCAGACTTTCCCGGTCATCGACTACTACGCCAGGCGCGGGGAGCTCATCACCGTGACCATCGAGGACGCGCCGATTGAGCATAATTTCGCGCGTCTGTGCAAAGTGATGGGAATTTAGTCCGGCAGAGAATGTTCCGTTTGCGAACTCCAGCCATTCATCTCTACGCTCCGGCGGAAATCGCGAAGGTGCGCCGGGCGGCGCAGGCGGCGGCGCAGGTGCGCGACCGCGTGGCCGAGGCCATTCAGCCGGGAATGTCCACCTTGGACGTCGACAATCTTGCCGGCGTCTTCATCCGGGAGACGGGCGGCGTGAGCGGCTCGTTGGGCTACCATGGCTTTCCGCGCCAGATCTGCGTCTCGGTCAACGACGAGGTCGTGCACGGCATCGGGCGGGCGGAGCGGATCATTGCGCCCGGCGATCTGGTGAAGGTCGATGTCGTGGTGGACATCGACGGCTTCTTCGGGGACACCGCGCGCACCATCTGCGCCGGCTTCCCGGAACCCGCGGGATTGCCGGGGGAGCTCATGCGGGTCACCCGGGAGGCGCTGGCGGCGGGCATTGCCCGGGCGCGCGAAGGGAATTGCGTCAACGACATCGGCACGGCGGTCGAGCGCGTCGCGCACTGCGCGGGCTTCAGCTGCGTGCGTGACATGGTCGGCCATGGCTGCGGGCGCAAGATGCATGAGGAGCCGGAGGTCCCCAACTACCGTCAAAGCGGCAAGACGCCACGGCTGGCCGCGGGCATGATTCTCTGCATCGAGCCCATGATTAACGTCGGGACTTGGCGAATCACCGTGGACGCCGCGGATCACTGGACGGTGCGCAGCGCCGACCATTCCCTCTCCGCCCATTTCGAACATCAGGTACTCATCACTGACAAGGAGCCGGAAATACTCACTTATGGCCAAAACTGACTGCATCAAAGTCGAAGGCGTAGTCAAGGAACTGCTGCCGAACACCACCTTTCGCGTGCAACTGGAAAACGGGCACGAGGTCATCGCGTCCATCTCCGGGAAGATGCGTCTGCACTTCATCCGCATCCTGCCAGGCGACCAGGTGACGGTGGAGATTTCGCCCTACGACCTGACCAAGGGGCGCATCTCCTATCGCAAGCGCTGACGTCATTTTGCTGACAAGACCAAGATAAGGGGAATTGGGAATGCCCGCATGACCGGGTGGCGCACGCCGTGGCCCGGCCAGAGTCCCTCCGTCTCGTTTCTCGATTCCGCGGCGGAAATCTTTGCCGGAATATATTGCAGATTTCCGACGGGCGGCTATATTAAGAGGATTTCCGTGTCTTCTCGCCAGGCGGCGTAGTGTTTCCGGCCGTCGTCGGCGTTGTTTTTATGCAACCGTCTATTGGCGAGGGATGGCGGAATTTACAAAAAGGCTCCTGGAGGCTGTCAGGCAAGGGCTTGGCGGTTTTCGGCTCCAGGTCACAAGTCCGGAAAGATCAGGATGGGCATTTGCCCGTCAGTCTCCCCCAACACCCGAGAGGTACCAACCATGAAGGTCAGAGCATCAGTCAAGCGGATGTGCAACAACTGCCAAATTGTGAAGCGCGGCGGTGTGATCTATGTCATCTGCAGCAAGAACCCCCGCCACAAACAGCGTCAAGGCTAACCATCGTCCAGGTCTTCCCCTTTCCGCCCGGTTTTCCGGCGGAGCATAACAACCATTTCAGGAACTTGAAACATGCCTAGAATTCTTGGTGTTGACATCCCGAACAACAAGCAGACGGTCATTTCCCTGCAGTACATTTACGGCATTGGCCCGGCCATTGCGAAGCAGGTCTGCGAAAAGGCCAACATTGACCCGCGCCTGAAGGCCTCCGAACTCACGGAGGCCAACATCGGTGCCATTCTGAATATTCTCCAGGAACAATACATGGTGGAGGGCGACTTGCGCCGTCAGATCGCCAACAACATCCGCCGCCTGATCGCCATCGGCTCCTATCGCGGCACGCGCCACCGCAAGAATCTCCCCGTCCACGGGCAGCGCACGCGCACCAATGCCCGCACCCGCAAGGGCTCCAAGAAGACCGTCGGCGCCATCCGCGACCGCACCGAGCGCAAGACCGCGGCCAGCGCGGCGGCGGCCAAGCTGGAAGGCAAGCCCGCAGCAGGCAAGAAGTAATCCGGCGAACGCACAAGCGAGGAACCCATCACTTTCACCAATGTAAATCGGGCGTTGAACCGACGCCCAGGAGAAGAGATTCATGGCAGAAGAGACCAAAGAGAAAACCGCGGCCGCCGCGGCGCCTGCCGCCGATGCCGCCAAGCTGCCGGTGCAGCCCCTGACCGCCGAGCAAATTCTGGCAGACGAGCCGATTGCCGTCGACACCTCCAAGATCAAGCGCGCCAAGAATGGCCGTCAGGTCCTCAGCGGGGTGGTTCATGTCGAGTCCACCTTCAACAACACGCGCGTGGTCATCACGGACCAGCAGGGCAATGTGCTGTCCTGGTCCACGGGTGGCAAGCTGGGCTACAAGGGCTCCCGCAAGAGCACCGCATACGTCGCGCAGGTGATCGCCGGCGACGCGGCGAAGAAGGCGATGCTGGCCTACGGCCTCAAGGAGGTCGAGGTCGAGATCAAGGGACCCGGCGCCGGGCGCGAGTCCGCAGTGCGCGGCATTTCCCTTGCTGGTTTGGAAATCACGGTCCTGCGTGACGTCACGCCGTTGCCGCACAATGGCTGCCGTCCTCCCAAGCGCCGCAGAGTCTAACGAAACCGCCCAGTGGCGTCCGTGCGGCCAACTTGCCGCCGGCGCCGGGTGGAAATTGGCTTTTGTGTCGCGTCCAAAGGAATGATTTCAAACCTCAAGGAGGAAAACCAAATATGGCAGACCTGAAAAACTTTGTGATGCCCCAGTCTCTGGAGATGGACAAGTCCACCTCGACCCCGCGCTATGCCAAATTCGTCACCGAGCCCTGGGAAAGCGGCTTTGGTCACACCATCGGCAACGCGCTGCGCCGAGTGCTGCTTACCATGATGGAGGGCGTCGCCGTCACCTGCATCCGCATCGATGGCATCGCCCATGAGTTCACCCCGATTCCCGGGGTGGCCGAGGATGTCATGGACATCATTCTGAACATCAAGAAGCTCGCCTTCCAGTGTGATGGCTCGCTGCCTCGCACGCTGGAGATGACCGTGCAGAAGGCCGGTGTGGTCACGGGCGCGGACATCAAGGAGGATGGCGTCGTACAGGTGCTCAACAAGGACCTGAAGCTTTTCACGATCACGTCTGATCTGCGCAAGCCCCTGCGCTTCGAGTTTGACTTGGATCGCGGCCGCGGCTACCGTCCCAGCGAGCAGAACAAGCACGAGGACCAGCCCGCCGGCTCCATCCCGGTGGACAGTCTCTTCAATCCCATTGAGCGCGTCCGCTATGACGTGGGGGCCTCCCGGGTGGGAGACCGCACCGACTACGACCGTCTGGACCTTGAGGTGTGGACGGACGGGCGGGTGGAGCCCATGGAGGCATTGGTGAACGCCGCGGCGTTGCTGCGCCGGCACCTCACCATTTTCGAGAATCCGCTTCCGGGCAACAAGTTCTCGGACGAGGAGCAGGCTCTCATCGACAAGCTGAAGCAGCCGATTGACGAGCTGGATCTCTCGGTTCGTTCGGCGAACTGTCTGAAGCAGATTAAGATCGACTTTGTTTACCAGCTGGTCAAGGTCACCGAGAGCCAGTTGCTCAAGGTTCGCAATTTCGGCAAGAAATCCTCGACGGAGATCAAGCAGAAGCTGGAAGAGACTGGGCTGTGCCTGGACATGAGTTTGAATGAAAAAGTCAATGACGAGCTGCAGCGCCTCATGGCCGCCCAACTCGAGAAGCCTTCCAAGGAGGAATAGAAATGAGACACCGCGCCGCCACCTTCAAGATTAACCGCAGCAGTTCGCATGTGCGTTCTTTGCTGGCCAATGCGGTCTGCAGCCTGATTGAACATGGCAAGATCCGGACCACGATAGTGCGTGCCAAGCGCATTCGGCAGCTGGCCGAGCAGATGATCACCAAGGCCAAGGAGGGCAGTCTGCATTCCCGCCGTCTGGTGCTGGCCAAACTCCATCAGGAGACCCAGGTGGCTCGTCTGTTCGACGTGCTTGCCCCCCAATATAAGAACCGCCAAGGTGGTTACACCCGCATCTATAAGCTTGGGCCGCGCATTGGCGACGCCGCCGAGATGAGCATCCTGGCCCTGGTCGAGACGGATGAGGAAGCCGCCGCGAGCAAGGCCGCTGCCGCGGCTCCGGCGGCGGAGGCATCCGCTGCGGAAGAGGCGAAGTAATTCGCGTCTTTTGGTCAAGCAGCGAAGAGGACCGGCAGCGTCCGCCCGCTCGAGCGG
>JAFYIW010000061.1 GCA_017538465.1 Victivallales bacterium | reverse complement strand
GAAAAAAGGGGATAATAATTCCAAAACTGGCGAGACCATCCCCTGGGACGAGCTGGAGCCTTTCGCGCGGTGAGCCGGGAAGAGGCGAGAGGGTAGAGGCGAGAGGTTCTCTGTCAGAGAGGCACCGGTGCCAAACCTGCCATCCCTCATCCCTTATTCCACATTCCCCCTCTAAACTTTACCCTTTACCCTTTAAACTTTCCTCTATCGCCAGCCCATGAATTTTCGGGCGTTGTTGTAGAAGACGTCTTCCAGCTGGGTGTCCGAAAGCCCGCAGGAGAGGACGCGCTGGATTTCGACGCTGGGGTGATGGAACGGGGAGTCGATGCCGAACATCACCCGCTCGGAACCGACTGTCTCGTAGGCGTTCTTGATTTGGCAGCCCATGGGCATCCCCGAGATTTCCAGGAAGAGGTTGTCGAATTTCTTCGCCATGGTGATGCTGGCGTCGATATAGACGCCGTGTCCATGACCCATGTGAATCATCACAATGGGTACATCCGGATGACGTTCCGCCAGCAGACCGATTTGCCAGGGAAGAGAGAAGGGCGGATGTCCGCAGTGGATGAAGACGGGCTTGGCGTATTGCCTGGCAATCTCCATGATGGGGTCCACGAGCGGAGAGTCCGCCGTGAAGGCGTCGAAGAGCGGCTGCATTTTCACGCCGGCGAAGTGGAGGTCGCGCAAATAGTGCTCCAGGTCGTCGTAGGCGGGCTTTCCGAGGTTGGCGTTCACCCAATACAGCGGGACGATTCCCTCGGGCATTTCCTGCCAGGCGGCCAGCAGTTCGCCGTTCAAGGTCGCGCCGGCCGGGCACAGGATGGTCTTTTCAATGTTGTATTCCGCCATCTGGGCCGCCAGTCGCTTGACATCGAAATTGACGTTGAAGGGCGCGCCAAAATAGCCGATGTGCGAATGGGCGTCGATTTTCTTGAAATCGGAGAAACCGTGAGACATAAATCAAAGTTTAAAGTTTAAAAGTTAAAGGTTAAAGTTCCAAGTTTTGAGTCCCAAGGCAAAAACGCCAATGAAGTACGGGGCTGAAGGGGGCCGGCGTGTTTCATTGGCGTTCTGGAATTGGAAGCGTTTAGATCTTGGCAAGGGCCTGGTCGAGGTCCTCGATGATGTCCTGCGGGTCCTCGATGCCGATGGAGAGCCGGATGAGTTCCGGGGCGAGACCGGCGGCTTTCTGCTGTTCCTCGGTGAGCTGGGAGTGCGTGGTGGAGGCCGGATGGATGGCGAGGCTGCGTGCGTCGCCGACATTGGCCAGCTGAAGGAAGAGCTTCAGGTTGTCCACGACGATGGTGCCTTCTTTCGCGCCGCCCTTGACGCCGAAGACGACCATGCCGCCTTTGCCGTTGGGAAGGTATTTCTGCGCGAGGGCATAGGACGGATCGCCAGTCAGTCCGGGATAGCGTACCCAGGCGACTTTCGGATGGGCGGCCAGGAACTCCGCGACCTTGCGGGCGTTCTCGGAATGACGGGCAATGCGCAGCGGGAGGGACTCGACGCCCTGTAGGAAAACCCATGCGGCGTCCGGCGACAGCGTGGGCCCCTGGTTGCGCAGGGCCACCGTGCGCAGACGCGTGGCGAAGGCGGTGGCGCCGAGGGTGGACCAGACGATGCCGTGGTAGCCGCGGTCGGGTTCGTTGAAGAGCGAGAATTTCTGGTCCGTCCAGTCGAAGTTTCCTGCGTCAATGGAGACTCCGCCGATGCCGGCGCCATGGCCGCCAATCCACTTGGAGAGGGAGTGGATGACCACATTTGCGCCATGGCGGATGGGTTGTTCCAGCACGGGCGTGGCGAAAGTCGCGTCAACGATCAGCGGGAGGTGGTGTTTCTGGGCGATCTTCGCGTAGCTCTCGATGTCGGCGACGTCCAGGCCGGGATTGCCGATGGCCTCGACGAAGATGGCGCGCGTCTGGTCGTCAATGGCCGCCTCGGTCGCCGCGAAGTCGTTGACCTTCACAAATTTGGCATGGATGTTGTTGCTCTGGGGCAGAATCACGTCGAACTGCGTGTAGGTTCCGCCGTAGAGATTCGAGGCCGCGACGAGGTTCTGGCCCGTGGCCACGATGTTGGTAACCGAGAAGTAGATCGCGGCAGTGCCGGAGGAGAGTGCCAGCGCGGCGACGCCGCCGTCCAGCGCTGCCAGACGCTTTTCGAGGACATCCTCGGTGGGATTCATCAGGCGTGCGTAGATGTTCGCGGCCTTGCGGAGGCCGAAGCGGTCCGCGCCGTCTTGCGCGCTCTGAAAATTGAAGGCCGTGGTGCGGTAGATGGGGACGCTGGTGGCGTCCGTGGCGGGGTCGCCTGTCCAGCCGGCGTGGACGGCGAGGGTGTCAAAGCGATATTGTTTGGTAGGTTCGGTCATAGGCAAACCTCCTTAGAAATGAGGAATGAAGAATGAATGTTCTTGCTCGCGGAGCGAGCGACGGGCGAAGCGCGGAACCCGGGGTTGTCCGGTGCCCGCGGCGACATGCCGCGGGTGGGTTGTCCGGTGTCTGCGGGTGGGTTAGAGATTCTCGAAGAGCCAGGTGGAGAGGTAGCGGTCGCCGGAGTCCGGGAGCAGGGCGACGATGGTCTTGCCTGCGAATTCCGGCTTCTTGGAGAGCTCCAGAGCGGCGTAGAGTGCCGCGCCAGAGGAGATGCCCACGAAGAGGCCCTCTTCCTTGGCGGCACGGCGGGCAGTCTCGCCGGCATTCTCGGCGGAGACGCCAATCACCTGGTCCACAATGGACAAATCCAGCACTTTCGGGATGAAGTTCGCACCGATGCCCTGGATCTTGTGCGGGCCGGGCTTGCCGCCCTGGAGGATGGGCGAGACGTCTGGCTCGACGGCAAAGAGCTTGAAGCCGGGTTTGCGGGCCTTGAGAATCTGGCCCACGCCAGTCACGGTGCCGCCGGTGCCGACGCCGCCCACGAAGGCGTCAACCTGTCCGTCCGTGTCCTCCCAGATTTCCTCGGCGGTGGTGGCGCGATGGGTGGCGGAG
>JAFYIW010000060.1 GCA_017538465.1 Victivallales bacterium | reverse complement strand
CTTTGTTCCCCAAGATGTCCCCCCTGCCCTGAACCCTCATGAAGAAAAGCGACGAAAACCCCATCGAGACACTCGGCGGGAAGCCGCGCAGGAAATCGCGCCTCCTGTCCATCATTGTCCTGCTGCTGATTGCTGTCGCCATCTTTTTGCTGGGACTGCTTTGCCATTGGGGACTGCGCAAGCTCTATCGTGACAACCGGGCTTTCCTGCTGACGAGAATCGACATCAAAACCTCCTGCGAGCAATTGCGCGACAGCGCCGAGGAATGCCTGCAGTCCCTTCAGATTCAAGAGGAGCAGGTCACGCTGCCCAGCATTGACCTCCGCCAACTTCGCGACGCAATAGGCCGGGATGCACGCGTCGCGTCAGTCGAAGTCCAGCGCCTTTTCCCCGGAACTCTGCAGATAACCATCAAGCCACGCATTCCCGTTGCCATCCTGCGCTTTCCTCCCGGCGTAGGACAAGGGGATCTGAGGATTGACCAGGAGGGCATTGCATTGCCGCACGATCTGCCCGGCAACACCAAGATGCTCCCGATCATCGACCTGCCAGGCCCCGACGGATTCGTGGAGGGGCGGAAAACCGAGAATCCGTATGTTCTGGCATTCCTGGCCTTTCTGCGGGAGTGCGCCCTGCATCCCAATGGCGTCATCTACAGGCCGTACAGCGCTCATTTGGCTCCCGCCAACGAGAACCTGATGTGCCTGAAGATGGAGGGCAACGACCCGTTTGTCCGAGGCGCCGAGGTCATCATGCCCATTACCCAGATTCCAGATCACCTGAAGCGGCTAGACACCGTGGTCGCCTCGCGGCAAGACAAGCGCCAGACCATCGGATTCATAAATCTGGCTTTCAACTATATCCCTGTCAGAGCACGCATCCCGGCCGTCATCCTGGGCTTTCCACCCAAAAAAAGAAGGAGCACTGCCCAAAGCGACATTCCCGTTGACCTGGAAGGCTACGTGTTGCCACAGGCCGAGGCACAGGGCGGCAATTCGCCCGGCCCCTTGCCAAGAATCCTCGGCCTGACCAACCCGGAGGAGTTCGTCGAGGGCCAGCAATGCACCAACCCCTATGTCGCCGCCTTTCTGGCCTTCCTCTGGGAATGCGAGCTCCGGCCATCGGGCATCTCCTGCAGGCCCTATATGGCTCGCATGGACTCCGCCCCGGGCAAAATGACCATCTATCTGGAAGCCAATCCCCCCTTCGTCATGGGAGCGGAAATCATCATGTCCATAGATGACATCCCGGGCCAAGTGGAAAACCTGGACAGGACCATCCAGGAGTGCCGGAGTGCCGGCAAAAGCATTCTTTCCTATGATCTGACTTCCCAGAAGATCTCCTTTCTCCCCAATTGACCCATGACGTCCCCGGCTCGGCCATTGCTGTTGCATTGCTGTTGCGGCCCCTGCTCCACCGCCTGCGTGGAGCGGTTGCTCGCCGAAGGCCGTGCCTGTCGATTATACTTCTCGAATTCCAACCTGGACTCCGAGGGGGAGTTCAACCTGCGGCTGGAGAACCTCCGCAAAGTCGCCGTACATTATGGACTGGGGGAAGTGCAGATCGACGCCTACGACCATCGCGGCTGGCTGTCCCAGGTCTCCCAGGTGCCCGGATACGCGCAATGCCGCGAAGGCGGTGCGCGCTGCGCGAAGTGTTTCGCATGGTCGCTCTCGCGCGCCGCGCAGGCCGCCGCCGCCCAGGGAATGAACTTCGCCACCAGCCTGACCGTGAGTCCCCACAAGAACTCCCGGATGCTGCTGAGCATCGGGGCCGAGCATTCCCATTTCGAGCCGTACGACTTCAAAAAGAGCGACGGCTTTCTGCGTTCCCTGCGGCTTTCCCGTCAACTCGGCCTGTATCGTCAAAGCTATTGCGGATGCGAGTTCTCCAGAACTGCCAGCATCGAACGACGCACATGACCGGGAGGCCTGCCTTGGCCAGAACGTCTCCGCACCCTGGCATGGTTCCCGTAACGGGAAAATCACGGATTTGGATATATATTAGACCGGCAACGACTCCGTGAGTCAACCAATCCTTCAACCACCCAGCCAAACCGTCTGCAAGGGACTATTCCGATGGTCAACCACGACATTGCCGCTTTCATGGACTCGTTCCAGCACGAGGCGCTCACCTTCAACGACGTCTCGCTAGAACTGCACTACGCGGACTTCATGCCCGCCGAGGCCTCCACCGCCACCCGATTCTCGCGGAACATCACGCTCAACGCGCCTTTCATCTCCGCCGCCATGGACACGGTCACGGAGAGCAAGATGGCCATCGCCATGGCCAAGCTCGGGGGCATCGGCGTCATCCACAAGAATCTCACCCCGCAGGCCCAGGCCGAGCAGGCTGCGCAGGTCAAGCACTACCTCAACGGCATCATCGAGAAGCCCGTGACCTTCCGCCAGAACATGAAGGTCTATGAGATCGTCGCCGAAAAGCAGACCAGGAACTATAAATTCAACGGCTTCCCGATTCTGGACGACAACGGACGGCTGGTCGGCCTCTTCACCAACCGCGACCTGCGCTATCTCACCCAATATGACCTGCCAGTCTCCCAGGCAATGACGCCGCTGGACAAGCTGATCACCGCCCCTCCCGGCACGGGAATGGAGACTGCCTTCCAGGTCATGCTCAAAAACCGTATCGGGAAACTCCCGCTGGTGGACTCCAAGGGGCAACTCTGCGGACTGTATTCTTTCGAGGACGTACGCACGCTTCTCGACAACATGGAGCCGAACTTCAACCGCGACGCGCACCATCGCCTGCGCGTCGCCGCGGCCGTCGGCCCGCATGACTATGAGCGCATCGAGGCACTGGTCGCCGTGGGAACGGACGCCCTGATTGTGGACTCCGCCCATGGACACTCCAAGAATGTGATGGACACGGTGCGGGAAATCAAGAAACGCTTCCCGCAAGTCGATGTCGTGGCGGGCAATGTCTGCACCGTCGACGGCGCCAAGGCGATGCTGGAGTGCGGCGCGGACGCGGTGAAGGTCGGCGTCGGCCCCGGCTCCATCTGCACCACCCGCGTGGTCGCCGGCGTCGGCGTGCCGCAGCTCTCCGCCGTCTATAACGCATGGAAAGGCGTCGGAGAGCAAATCCCGATCATCGCCGACGGCGGAATCGCCCACTCAGGCGACGTCGCGAAGGCCCTGGCGGTCGGCGCCTCCTCCGTCATGATGGGCTCCGCCTTGGCGGGAACAGAGGAATGCCCCGGCGAGCGCATCCTCCACCAGGGCCGCACATACGTCATTTACCGCGGCATGGGATCGGTGGACGCCATGAAGCATGGACGCGGCAGCCGGGAGCGCTACGGCGTCTCGGCGGATGTCTCCGAAAGCAAGCTCGTGCCGCAGGGCATCGAGAGCATGATCCCCTTCCGGGGGTCCGTCGCCGATGTCCTCAACCAGTATCTCGGCGGGCTGCGCTTCTCGCTGGGCTACCTGGGGGCGCGCAACATCACCGCGCTGCAGGAAAACGCGCGCTTCTGCCGCATCTCCGCAGCCGGCCTGCATGAGGCGCATCCCCATGACGTCATCCTCCACAAGGATGCGCCGAACTACAGCGCAGGCTGATCTGCCGCCCACTTGTGAAAAGGCAACTGCAAAGGTCCCCCCTGCGCAGTTGCCTTTTTTCCATCCATGGACATGACGCGGCAATGCACGTGGCCGCCATGTCCATGCCCCCAGCCTTGCCCCATGAAAGACGTTTTTTCGCAAAAATGCGAGAAAAATTCCTTTTTTTTGACGAATCCAAGAAAAATTTTCCTCTTGCAACTTGAATTGTCAGAGAAAACAGGTATGGTAATAGGT
>JAFYIW010000059.1 GCA_017538465.1 Victivallales bacterium | reverse complement strand
TCCGTTTCGTGATGCCCTATCGCCGCCGCGGGCTGGAGATTAGTCCGCAGGACATTCCGCTGGATATCGTTTATGAGGACGATGACGTGCTGGTGGTCAACAAGCCTGCCGGGATGGTCGTGCATCCGGGCCACGGGCATTACGAAGGGACGCTGGTCAACGCCCTGTCGCACCATCTGGGGATCAGCCAGGACAGCGAGGCGATGGACGAGCGGATGGGGATTCTGGTCCACCGGATCGACAAGGATACGAGCGGCCTGCTGGCCGTGGCCAAGAATGACGAGGCACAGCTGCGTCTGGCCGCACAGTTTTTCGACCACAGCATCGAACGCCGCTACAACGCCATCGTCTGGGGCGATCTGCGCGAAGACGAGGGGACGGTCGAGGGCTATATCGGCCGCGATCCCGGCGACCGCACGCGCTTCAGGGCGGTGGAGGATGAGGCGCACGGAAAATGGGCCGTCACCCATTGGCGCGTGCTCGAGCGCTTTGGCTTCGTGACGCTGGTCGAGTGCCGGCTGGAGACCGGCCGCACCCACCAGATCCGCGTGCATATGTCGATGGGCGGGCACCCGATCTTCAACGACGAGCGCTACGGCGGCAGCGAGATCCGCAAGGGGACCATCTATGCGAAATATCGCCAGTTCATCCATAACTGCTTCGAGATCTGCCCGAGGCAGGCGCTCCACGCCAAGACGCTGGGGTTCAAGCATCCCCGCACGGGTGAATGGCTTCAATTCGATTCCGAGCTGCCGGAGGATATGACCGCCCTCCTGGACAAATGGCGTAAGTATTGCGGTCAGATGCCGGAAGAATGATATGAACTCCAGGATTCAACTTTGGTTGCTGGCCGCGCTGTCGGTGTTGTTGCTCAGCCTGCCCTGGCTGGTCCCCCACACGGGGGCGCTGGCGCTGGTTGCTTTCGTCCCGCTGCTCTGTGCAGACGAGATCGCAAGCCAGCTCAAAGTCCGCGCTTCCTGGGTTTTCCCGGCCGTCGTGTTCTTGGCCTGGAATGCTGCGACGACGTTCTGGGTGTGCGAAGCCACGGTGGGCGGCGGCCTGTTCGCCATTTTCGCGAATGCCGCGCAGATGCTGCTGATCTGGCTCCTGTTCCGCCTGGCGAAGTGGAAGCTGCAGGGACCGCTGCCGTACATTTTCCTCGCGGCGATGTGGATTGCCTGGGAGCGGCACTATTATTTCGTGGATATCTCCTGGCCGTGGCTGAACCTGGGCGGCGCCTTCGCCCAGAGCACGCGCACGGTCCAATGGTACGAGTATACCGGCACCCTCGGCGGTTCGCTTTGGGTCTGGCTGGCGAACCTGGGCGTTTACGGGCTGCTGGTGGCCGTCTCGGACGGCTTCTGGCAGCGTTGGAACGGTTTGGCCCGTGCCTGTGCTGCCGTGGGCATCGTGCTGGTGATCGCGGGTCCGGTGGTGGCCTCCAAGTTCCTGTTCGACGCTTATGAGGAGCGCTCCGAGGGGACGGTGGAGGTGGTGATCGGCCAGCCCAATTTCGACCCGTACCAGAAATTCAAGACGATGAGCCAGGCCGAGCAGACCGCCGTCCTGCTGGAGGAATTCGACCAGGCGCTGGAGGGCCGGCCCGCAGGGAAAGTGCTGCTGATAGCGCCCGAGACTTTCACCGGCGATCTCTTCCTGAACGCCCCCGAGTCTTCACCGACCCTGCAGTCCATCCGCGCTTTCCTCGGGCGGCATCCCGGTGCGGAGATGCTCTTCGGTGCGAGCACCTACGACATCTACCGGCAGCATGCGTCGCCGGACATCCTGGCCAGGCCGTACGGCGAGGACTGGATCCTTTCGCACAACAGCGCCGTGCTGGCGGATGCGTCCGACAAACTGGAGATCTACCACAAGAGCAAGCTCGTGGTGGGGACGGAGCTGACGCCCTATCCCAGGATTTTCGTCCCGTTGGACAACTGGCTGTCCGCGAAGATGGGAGTGGGAGGCCTGATGGCCCGTTGCGTGGGACAGCCGGAGCGCAGTGTCCTGCACTTCGGTCCGGAGGGGATTCCTTTCGGCTGCGCCGTCTGTTATGAGTCCATCTACGGCGAGTTTTGCACGGAGTATGTCAAGGCCGGCGCCCGGGCGATGACCATCATCACCAACGATGCCTGGTGGGGTAACACGCCGGGCTATCGCCAGCATCTCAATTTCGCGCGCCTGCGGGCCATCGAGCTGCGGCGCGACATCGCCCGCTGCGGCAACACGGGCATCTCCGCGTTCATCGACCAGCGGGGCGAGATCCTGTCGCAGTCCGATTGGTGGACGCGTGAAACCCTGTCCGGGGAAGTGAACCTGAGTTCGGAGCAGACCGCCTTTGTGCAGCATGGCGACCTGGTCGGGCGCGTCTGCACGCTGCTCTTCCTGCTCCTTGCCGCTATCCTGCTGGTGCGGTTGTTTGTGCCTGGGAAACACTAGTCTGGCGTCAACAGGCTCGCCCCCGGATGGCAGAAAAACAGCTTTCGCTAAATGCCATCCGGGGGCGACCTGTTGTCCGCCTGTGCCGGCTATTCCTCGAAGAGGTCGTCCGGCTCGAAGAGGCCGTCGCAGGAGGATTCGTAGGTATAGCCGCCGAGCGGGAAATCGAAACCGTCCTCGCCTTCGCCAAAGAAGCGGATGGCTTCGGTGGACATCCAGACACCGGCGGTCTCGTTCTCGGCCTTGAGCGCATTCCAGTCGCGCACGATCATGTGCTCGGACGGCTCGAGCTTGTAGCCGTCGAAGTCAAAGACCTTCAGGTCGCGCGTGTCCGCCGTATAGCTGAAGACCAGCCAGGAGGAGGGGAAGCCGAGTTCGTCATACTCGGCGTAGATACGCATGTGGACGTTGTCGCCGTCGAAGCCGTGATAGGTCTCCTCCACCTCTTCCGGGTTGCAGCCCAGCATCCGGGTGATCGCGCGCATCTGCACGTC
>JAFYIW010000058.1 GCA_017538465.1 Victivallales bacterium | reverse complement strand
TCCTGCGGGGGCGCGCCGAAGTCCTGCGGGGGCGCGCCGAAGTCAAGCTCTGGCTGTTGAGGCCGCATACGATTGGACTTTTCTTCGGTCATGGGAGATGCGTTGCGGCAAAAGTCAGGGAGAATCTAAATCACCGGAGAAATCGTTGTCGGCGTGGTAATTGCCGGTATTTGGAAAGGCGTCCCAGTAGATTTCCCGCATTCCAGACGGCGGTTGAGGACCAACGTATCCCAAGTCTTCTAGCTCCTCCATCAGGCTGGCTGCTTTGTTGTATCCAATGCCCAGTCGACGCTGAAGGTTGGAGATGGTCGGTTTTTTGGTAATGGCAAGCGCATCCAGTGCACGGGAAATCAGGTCATCGCCGTCCATGCCGCCATCCGTCCGGGAAGCGGCATTGCCTTCGGCACCTCCCTCTTTCGCGTTTTCCTGGGCAGTGAGGGCTGCCTCGATGCTGGGGTCGAATTCCGGAGCCCCCTGCGCAGAACAGAATTTCACCACGGAACTGATTTCCTCATTGGAGGCATAGCCGCTCTGAAGACGTTCCGTATTGACTTTGCTTTTGTAGAGCATGTCCCCTTTGCCCAGCAGTTTTTCGGCGCCTTTCTGATCCAAGATGACGCGGGAGTTAATTAGGTCAGTGACCTGCAAGGCAATGCGGCAGATGAAATTGGATTTCACGACACCGGTGATGACCTTGGAATCTGGGCGTTGGGTGGCAATGATGAGGTGGATGCCGGCAGCCCGCGCCTTTCCTGCCAGTTGTGCAAGCAGGGAGTCGACCTCCTTTTGGGCGCGGATTACGATGTCGGCCAATTCGTCAATGATGATGACGATAAAGGGCAGTTTGTCCGGAACGGGCTCTCCCGTTTCGTCATAGATGACCTCGTCACGAGGAGGAAGCCGATTGAATTCCAGAAGATTTTTGGCCAAATGGGCGACCGCCTTGAGTTGTCGGTAGCGGCGATTCATTTCATTGACTGCCCAGCGTAGCACCATTCCGACCTGTTCCGGTTCGTTGATGATGGGCGTGAGCATGTGGGGAATCATGCTGTAGGGGGCAAACTCCACAAACTTGGGGTCGAACATGATGAGTTTGAGTTCGTCCGGACGGAAATGCAGAAGCATGGAAAGAATCATCAGGTTCATCGTCACGGATTTTCCGGAGCCGGTGGAGCCAGCCACCAGCAAATGGGGCAGCTCGGCCAAATCAATGATGATGGGCTCCCCGCTGATGTTTTTCCCGAGCACCAATGGAATGTCCATGCGATTGTTCTGCCACTGCGGTGAACTGAACAGTTCGTATGCGGTGACAACGATGGGGGTCTGGTTAGGCACTTCAATGCCGGCACAGTTGCGTCCGGGAATCGGCAGCAGCAAACGAATCGTCTTGACTTTAAGATTCATCAGAAGGGTGCTTTCGATCTTGCCCAATTCCTCGGGGCGCACGCCGATTCCCATCTGCACTTCAAAGAGAGTGATTTGCGGACCGGGAATGGCGTTGACGACATCAGCGTCGATTTCGAAGTCGTCCAAAGTGCGCTGGATGGTTTGGATTCTGGATTCGATTTCCGCCGCCGAGGTGATTTGATTCATGTTCTTCGGCGGCCTGAATAGGCTGATCGGCGGCAGCGTGTAATCGTTTCCGGAGGGCGAAGACGAAAGGACTGGCGACGGCGGCTCCGCCTCGGCGACGGCTGGTGGCATTTCCGGCAAGTCGGGTTGACGCGGCTGTGGTTTCGGGGCAACTGGTTCGTAAGTTGGATAGGGCGACGGCGGAGTTCCCTCAACCGTGGATTGCCCTGCCCGGCGTCCCTGAAAACCGCCCATGCGTGGCCGGGTAAGGGTGGGAGCGGCCGACCAGTTCGTTGCGGCGGGCGCGTCGGGGACGGCCGCCCCTTGTGCGGGCGGACGGGATCCGTTTAGGGAGTTGTCTGCGGCGTCGCTGGCAGGTGCGGCGTCGCCCTGGAGCTGGGGACGTGGCAGGAACTTGAACAGAGTGCGGGTGATTTCCGACCAGTCATGAAGCCAGATGATGCCAAGCGCAACCAGGATAATAGACGTGGCGATCAGGAAACAGCCAATGTAATTCAGCAACACGAATAGCCAGCCGCTGCCTGGTGCGCAGAAGAGATGTCCGATGACGCCGCCAGGCATGTCGCCGATGTTCAGGACCTTGGTCAGCGGGGAAAAGGCTTTGGGAAAGAGTCCCAGCAGCAATGCCGCGCCGAAGCTCAAAAGGGGGATGGATAGGAAATAGCCAGGAGAACTGCGCCGGAGTTTTCCTCTCCAGATGAGCCGCCGCAGGCTGCAGAGCAGGGCAATGCCCAGGAACAGATAGGAGGAGAGGCCGAGCGCGACCAACATGAACCATCCGAAGTAGGCGCCGATGGCGCCCAGGTGATTGAGCGGGACGGCCTCGGGTCCCAGCCCCCCCGCATAGTAGTCCAGGTCAGCGGGGTAGAAGGGAACCATCGCAAAGAACGCGGCAAGCAATATGCCGAGAATGACGATGCGGCGGAACTTGAAGTCCCGCTGGGCGAGATCGGGCGTTTTTTCGCCAGTGCTTCCTAGGCTGGAGTTTTTTGGGGTATGCAAAGCCATAAATGGCGAGGGGAAGTTTTGGGGGGACCTCGGGTTATTTCTTGAACGCCGCGTCAAAGAGCGCGGCGGGGGGGGCGAAATCCAATTTGCTGGTGAAGGAGTAGGCGTCGGCTGCGCCATGCCACTGGTCCATGCCGGCATCTTCCCACTCCACCGAGAGCGGTCCCTGATAGTGGATCCGGTTGAGTTCGCGGATGATCTCCTCGAAATTGACCTCGCCATGTCCAGGAGACCGGAAGTCCCAGCCGCGGTGCGGTGCGCCGAAGGCAAGGTGGCTGCCAAGAATGCCGTTGCGTCCGTCCAGCATCACCTTGCAGTCCTTGATGTGGACATGGAAGATGCGGTCGGGAAACTGGCGGATGAATTCGGCAGGGTCCATGCCCTGCCATTGCAGGTGACTGGGGTCGAAATTGAAACCGAAGCGCGGATGATGGCCAATGGCCTCCAGCGCCCGTTTGGCGCTCCAGAAGTCGAAGGCGATTTCCGTGGGATGGACCTCCAGGGCGAAATTGACTCCCTGGCGGTCGAATTCGTCCAGGATCGGCGTCCAGACCTCGGCGAATCTCCGATAGCCGCCATCAATCGTCTGGTCGCTCACTGCGGGGAAGCTGTACAGCATGTGCCAAATCGGCGAGCCAGTGAAGCCGTTGACGACTTTGACGCCGAAATTCTTGGCTGCTTTGGCGGCGGCTTTCATGGAGGCGATGCCCCAGGCGCGTTTCGCCTCGGGGTCATTGTCGCATTCCGCCGGCAGGGCGCCGAAGCCATTGGAGCGCTCGTCGTCATTGGGGTCGAGAGTGAGCTGGCCCGCCAGATGGTTGCTGATAGCCCAGCAGTCCAGGCCATGGGTGGTGAGCAACTGGCGTTTTTGGACGCAGTATTCTGGATTCTCCGCCGCCTGGAAGACGTCGAAGTGGTCGCCCCAGCAGCACAATTCCAGGCCGTGATAGCCGATGGACTTCATGCGCGGCGCGAGGTCTGCCAGTGGGTAATTGGCCCACTGCCCGGTGAAAATGGTGATGGGGCGAGTCATGGGGTCAGGTTTTTCGGGGGGACAGGTGTGCTGCCCTGGCTGGAATGGCCAGGGAAGTTGTAGAGGAAGATGGCGCCTACCATCAGGAGCGCGGCCAACAGGCGACGCGCGATGGTTCCCCAGGAGACTTTTTGCTCCAGGTAGGTCAGACCGCAGGCGACCAGGATGGGGGCGAAGAGAATGGCGAAGATGCCTCGTGTGGCCTGGATGATGTTGCCGTTCACCGTGCCCAGCAGGGCAAAGCAGAGGTTTAGGAAGACGATGGAAACGATCCAGAGCAGACCATAGGGCAGGCTGTGCAGCAGAGTGCGACGTGTGCGGATGCGGCGGTTGCAGGCCAGCACGATGATGCCGAGAAATCCCGCCGTCAGGTAGTTCAGGTAGGTGCAGTAGGCGGCGGCCAAAGCGGGCGAGAAGCCGAGTTCGTGGCGTAGCAGGTCGGTCTCCTGCTTGAGTCCCATGTCGGAGAGCGAGAAGAAGACGCACGCCAGAATCACATAGCAGAAACCGCCGAAGCCGATGCCTTTGCCGGTTCGGTTCAGCAGAAACGCGGCCAGCACGGTCAAGGCCACGGCGAGCGCCTGCAGCCAGGTGAAGCGGGAGCCGAGAAGAGTGATGTTGAGGAACATCAGAATCGGCAGTTTCAGCCCCAGCAGGGGAACCAGCAGGGAGGCGTCCACTTTGCGCTGAGCCATGAACATCAGGATTTGCGCCAAAGTGTAGCAGGAAAGGGAAATCAGCACTGGCGGAAACCGGTGCCAGAAGCCCTGGAGGATTTCCGGACGCCAGGTCAGGACCAGCCCCACTACGCATGCCAGCCCCATCCAGCTGAAGGAATTGGCCAGAAGCGTCAGGGCGTTGAGTTCAGGAGTGCGGCGAACGGCCCACCCGGAGGCAATGTAGCTGCATGCCATTAAGACGGCGGTCGTGAAACCGCAAAAGATACCCAAACCCTGCATAATCAAAAAGCTTTTGCCATGAGCGCTTTTAATAATGTAAT
>JAFYIW010000057.1 GCA_017538465.1 Victivallales bacterium | reverse complement strand
TCAAAAGCGGCTTCGGAGGTAAAGGCAGGATTAATCATCAGTTTTTCATGGTTGGCCGCCGCAATAGCATTAATTGTCCTACTGGTAAGTATTTCCTTATATTTTTCGTCAAGCAATCTTGTAGTGGACGAAAGTTTCTGCAATTCGTCATTTATTATATTCGCGTTTTCAAGAGACAAGCCATCATAATTAACTGTTTCTGCATGATTATTTATTGCCCATTGCTCAGCCTCTTGCAATGTTCTACACTGCATTGCGTCAGGGACAATATTGTCTTCCCCTTTCGGTTCTTCATTCCCCTCATCATCCTGCGGCTTCCCCAACTCATCCGGGTCCGGCTGCCTGACACTGTATCCGCGCTTCTTCAGCTCATAGTCAGTCACGACAGTGTAGCGGTGCGTGCAGTTCGGGTGGAACACTCCCGCGTCAATCAAGTCCTGCTTGGTCGGTATGCCCTCCGTCGCTCCTGTTAGCGAGAAAATCTGCCCCTCCCATTTCGCGCAATCCTCGCAGGAGTTGCCGGAAACATCAAGTTCCACGATGTCGTAGCCGTCTTCGGCGCATTGTTCGTCGTATGCGGCTCGTCCGGCATTCATAAGCTCCGTCCGGGCGAGCATCTTGAAATATGTCTCGTCCTTCCATTTATGCCCGCCGTTGTCAACGAACTCGAAGCCGGGAATCTGCCGCGCCCGCTCAATTCGTCGTCCGCATGGCAATCTGCTCGTAGCTGGAGTCGGGAGACTACTTCACAAGGCGGGTGTTCGCAGGTCCATCGTAGTCACAGACGAAGACGGCCATCCCAAGCCGCAGGGAATTTTGCACGGCTACTTTCGCAAGGGGCACTGCGAGGTGGATGATTCCAAATAGATTATCAGAATCAGGCAAATGTGCCAGAGGAATACGATTTAGGGGATTGTGGGAGATTATGGTAGCCCGGTGACATTCTTACCGGACGGCAATGGCTGTTGCCGTATTTTCCGCCGCAATAGGAATGCCAATACTATCATGTGGACGGCGAGGGTGATGGTCCAGGAGACGGGGTAGGTCATATAGAGCCAGAAGAGCGAGTGGAATCGCGGCAGCCGGAAGAGGGTGAAGATCCAGGCGAGCCGGATGCCCAGCACGCCCGCAATGGAGACAATGGTCGGCAGGACAGGATAGCCCATGCCGCGGATGGTGTAGGCGGCAGTGTCCATCACGCCGCAGATGGCGTAGAAGCCGCAGATGAAATGGAGGCGGTGGAGGCCGGCCTGGATGGCCTCGGTGTCGGTGGTGTAGAGGCCTAGGAGGTCACGGCCGAAGGCGACGCAGATGAGTCCTAGGAAGAGTCCGATGGCGAAGGCCGCGAACATGGCACGCCAGCAGACTTGCCAGACGCGTGGGTAATTCTTGGCACCGGTGTTTTGTGCGGCGAAGGACATGCTGGCCAAGGCAAAACCCTGCATGCAGGTCCACAGGTAGCCGCCGATGTTCGCGGAGGCGGTGTTGCCGGCGATCGCGGCGGCCCCGAAGGAATTGATGGCACCCTGAACAACCAGGTTCGAGGCGTGGAAGAGGCTGCCCTGCAGTGCGTTGGTCAGGCCAATGTTGATGAGGGCGGGGAGGGTGCTGGAATGGATGGTGAGGCTTCGCAGGTCAAGATGGAAATCATCCTTCTCGTGGCAGAGGAGATAAATCAACGCGGCGGCGGAAAGGTAGAAGGAGATGGTGGTGGCCAATGCCACGCCGGCGACATTCATCTTCAGCACCAGCACGAAAAAGAGATTCAGCAGGACGTTGACGATGCCCGAGGCGGTCAGGATGCAGAAAGGCCGCTGGGTGTCGCCCTTGGCGCGCAGAAGTGCCGCGCCGAAGTTGTAGAGGGCACAGGCGGGGACGGACGGGAGGTAGAACCATAGGTAGCGCAACGCCTCGTCAAAGACCTCCGGCGGAGTTTGCAGCAGCGTCAGCAATGGTTTCATGGTCACGGCCATGAGTGCCATCATAACGAAACCGCCCATGAGCGCGAACCCCATCGCCGCATGGATGGTCTGGCGAAGCCGTACGGAGTTCTGGGCACCTAGGGCGGTGCCTGCCACGACCGTCGCCCCTGCCGCGAAGTTGATGATGAAATTGACATAGGTGGCTGCGGTGGCTGAGGAAACGCCGACGGCTGCCAAGGCATTCGCACCGGTTCCAAAGCGCCCGATGACCATCACGTCCGCCGTGTTGAAAAGAAGCTGCAGCAGATTGGTGGCAATCAACGGCAAGGCAAACCACGTCAGTCCCCGGAAAATGGGGCCGTGGAGCATGTCGGTCTCTTTTTTAATATATAACATTATTGTTATAAATAGGTTGTAATATCAATATCCAAGCCCGGGACTGGTCAGGGTGATGCCCAGATGGATGACTCCATTGCGTCGCTCGTAGAGTCCGGGATGGATTTTCTCGAAGTCCAGGGACGCGGCGGGGTAGAATTGCGGCGCGTTGCATTCCACGCCTTTGATGGTGCCGACATGTGCGGCGAGGAGCGCGTGGGGGATGGTGGCCAGTCGCGGATTCGTGAGGTCCTGGACCATCAGGGCCATGCCGTGCGCCTTGGCCCAGCAGGCCGAGAGCAGTGCGCCGGTCTGCGTCTTGCAGACCTTCAGGGCGACGCCATTCCAGCCGAGTTCGTGCCCCAGT
>JAFYIW010000056.1 GCA_017538465.1 Victivallales bacterium | reverse complement strand
GCGCCCGTGAAGGTGCGCAGCTGGCGGGGAGGCCAGCAACAAATTCAGCCGTGAAGCGGCGAGCGCACGGAGTGCGCAACCATGCGTAACCGCCCGCAAGCGTCCGTGATGGTGCGCAGCTGGCGGGGAGGCCAGCAACAAATTCAGCCGCGAAGCGGCGAGCGCACGGAGTGCGCAACCATGCGTAGCCGCCCGCAAGCACCCGTGAGGGTGCGCAGCTGGCGGGGAGCAGGCACCACCAGCATCCTGCGCCCGAAAAGGGCGCGATACCCCTTGGGGTAAAGCCCAAAACGATAATTCTGCCGTTAGGCACCCTCTCGGGGAACATAGGTTTGCGTATTTTACTGGAGACTTTTATCGGTACGGTAGTGTGTTCTTATGCAAAATCCCGACAATTCACAGTTTTAGGTCTATATTAGGATAAAATGGTTCTCGTTTGGTCAAGAAAGTATTACACTTTCTTTCCTCGCTTCTCGCTTGCAAGCGGGTAAGCCTGCCTCATCGTCATCAACCGCATCACGGTAATGGACTCACGCAACAACACTCCAAGCATTCCGGAGATGGCGCAGGCCGCCAGGCAATCCCTGAGCGCTCTGGCCTCCGCCTCAGGAATGGCGCGCCAGACGGCATTGAACCGCATGGCGGAGAAGCTGCTGGAGGTCAAGGCGGAGCTCTTTGCCGCCAATGCGGAGGACCTGGCCGCCGCACCCGGACTTTCTCCCGCCTTCCAGAAGCGTCTCCAGGTCACGGAGAAGATTTTCGACTACATGCTGAAACGCCTGCGCGAGGCGGCGGCCTTGCCCGACCCTGTCGGGCGTGTCCTGGAGGGACGCACAATGCCCAGCGGCTTGCAGGTCAGCAAGGTCGCCGTCCCCATCGGCGTCATCGCCATCATCTACGAGGCCCGTCCCAATGTGACCACGGACGCGGCGGCCGTCGCCTTGAAGAGCGGCAATGCGGTCATCCTGAAAGGTGGTTCGGAGTCGATCCGGACCAACCGCGTCCTCGCCCGCGCGATGCGCGAGGCCCTGGCGGAGGCCGGTCTGCCCGCCGACGCCGTGCAGCTGATTGAGCGCACCGACCACGATGCCGTCCGCGAACTACTTCAGCAGGACCAATACGTGGATTTGGTGATTCCGCGGGGCGGCAAACAGCTTATCCGGGCGGTGTCGGAGGGCACCCGCATCCCCGTCCTGAAACACTATGACGGCATCTGCCACCAGTATGTCGCCGCCGACGCGGACGAGGCGATCGCCGTCTCGCTCGTCGTCAATTCAAAATGCCAGCGTGTGGAGGTCTGCAATGCCCTGGAGACCTTGCTGGTGGATGCAGACTGCGCCGAGCGACTCCTTCCGCCGATCGCGGCGGCGCTTCGGGCACAGGGCGTGGAGCTGCGCGGATGCAAGGAGACGCGCAAAATCGTCTCGGAGTGTCTTCCCGCCACCGAGGCGGACTGGGACACGGAGTACCTGGCGCCCATCCTCTCCATCAAGGTGGTCCACGGCATCGAGGAGGCCATCGACCACATCGCCAAACACGGCTCGGGACACACGGACGGCATCATCACCGGCAGCCTGGAACTGGCACGGCGTTTCACCTGTGCCGTGGATTCGGCCTCCGTGCTGGTCAATGCCTCCACACGTCTCTCAGGCGGCGGGGACTACGGCATGGGGGCCGTCGTGGGCATCAGCACCGACCGGCTGCATGCGCGTGGACCAGTCGGACCGGCGGAATTGTGCACCTACAAGTGGATTGCCATCGGCAATGGCACCCTGCGCGAATGAGTTTTTTAAGGGGATACCAGCATCACAACCAACCGGAGCAATGAAATGGGATTGAAAGGATTTTTCGTAAAGAAGGCCCTGACGAAAATCATCGGCGGCGGCATTGGCTTTGCCATCATCCACGCCATCATCTTCTGGATTGCGTTTTTCCAGTGCGGCGGCTTTCATGACTCCGTCAAGGGGGTTTGGCAGGGCATCACGAGCAGCGGCGGTGCCTGGGCGACCATCCTGAAAATCACGGGCTTCCCGCTCTCCTGCATCAGCGCCTCGGGCGCGGCCTTCGTCTGCGTCATGATTCTGAACTCGCTCCTCTGGGGCGTAGTCCTCGGAATCGTCATTGGCCTCATCTTCGGCCGGAAAGCCTGAGGTGTACCGCCCTGCCCTCGACTTAACCAATTCCATAGATAAAATGAAGACCCTTTTGCTTTTATGCCTTATGTTCAGTTTTTTTCTCGGCTGCAATAGCACCATCCCCCCTGCTCCTGACACGCCATCCTCCGACACGTCCGCCTCCCCTGCCCCCGACACGCCAGACGCGCCATTCGTCCCCGTAGTGGAGGAGGGGAACCGCATCACGGTCACGCAGGGCCAGACCTTCACCATTGCAATTCCCGGCAACATCACCACCGGCTTCATCTGGCGTCAGGCCAAAGTCAACGAGAATCAGAGCATCGTCTCCACCATCGGCGAGGACTACCGGACGCCCCCGTCCAAGGTCCCCGCCTGCGGTGCGCCGGGAACGCACTACTTCACCTTCCATGCGGACGCGGTCGGGGAATGCGACTTGGTCTTCGAGAACCTCCGCCCCTGGGAGGAGGATGTCGAGCCACTGCTGGAGACGTATCACATCACGGTCCAATGACACTTTAGCCATTTACTTACAACCCATAACCGAAACGGAGAAGCAACATGGAAACCAGCGAACCCTTGCGTGCGGTAGTCGTCAATGAGACCTATGATTTTCTGGTCAATGGCGAGCCATTGTCGGTGCAGACGGATTTTGCCGAGGGAGCATCTTTCAATGTCGTCACGCTCACCGTGGAGCAACTCAACTCCTTCGAGTGGGTCGGCGCGGACGCGGACATCGCCATCACGGTCAACGGCATTGCGCTCGAAAACGGCAAATGCGAGTTCGCCCTGGATGAAATCAGCGAGAATGAAAAGATTCTGGTGCAAGTCACGCAGGGGGGCATCACCCGCGAGTTCACCATCAACACGCTGAGCACCCATCTTCCTCCCATCACTGTCACCGGCACTTCGCAGACCCCCGGCGACTTCTTCCTCTCCTTCATCAACACCCGAACCATCGTCAAGACCGACAACGAGGGAAATATCCTTTACTATCGGAACGAGGATTCGCCCGACACGCAATACGGGCTTTGGGACTTCAAAACCCATCAGCTCAATGGCAAGACCTACTATAGTTATCATTCGACCGAAAGTCATCCCGAGGCAATCGTGTTCACCGGCCACAATCCAGGCGAGCGCGTGATCATGGATGAAAACTACAACGAAATCGCCCGCATCAGAGCCATCGCCACGGAAAAGAACAAGGGCGACACCACGCTGGACGGCCACGAGTTCCTCATGCTCGGCGAAGACCATTACATCGTCATGTCGTATCTCCAGGTCGAGGCGGACAACATCCCCGACGTGAACATCTACACTGGCGAGCCGATTCAGCACGCGGACAAGGCGATACTGGTTGCCACCTACATCCAGGAAATCGACCACGGCGAGGTGGTGTTTGACTGGCTCAGCACCGACCACCCCGAATTGTACAGCATGACCGTCACGGATGAGACAGAGGGCGCGGCCGACTTCACCAACACCGACCCGGAAGTCTATGTGGATTATGTTCATCTCAATGCCATCGTCGTGGACGACGACGGGAACCTGGTCGTCTCCTGCCGACACCTCAACAGCATGATCAAAATCGACCGGAACGGCGGCACCGGGAACCTCCTCTGGACGTTGTCCGGCGTCGGCGACGACTTCGGCCTGAACGATGACCAGAAGACCGCCGGCCAGCATTATCTGCATTATTACGGCAATGGCTACTTCTCCGCATTCAACAACAACAACGACAAAGGCACCACCAACCTCGTTCTCTATCATCTGAACGGGGACGAGACCGCATTGGTCGAAGACAATGGCTTCCAGCGTTGGGTCGTGCCTGGCACCACGGAACTCGAACCCGGGCTTCCGTGCCTCCCGCACGAGACTTATGCGTGTGGCGCATTCCAGATCATCGGCAATTACGGAGTCGTCGGATGGGGCTGGAACATCTCCGGCGACGAAGTGGCCACGGAGTTCAAACTCGATGACGCTACGGACATCAATTTCCAGTTGAGCTCGGGCTACAGCAAGGAAGGGGCCTATGCCACCTACCGCGTGGTGAAATGCCTCTCCGCCGCGCCGGAATTCGAGTTCACGAAAAACTCGGCGAGCTGGAGCGAAGTCGAACTCGCCACCGGTTATGTGCTGTCCATCGAACGCACCGAAACGGGAGACACCGTGAGCGTCCGCTTCGACGGCAAAACAGCGTGCGACATCTACAATCTGCCGAACGGCGAATATGCGAGCACCATCACCGAAATCGACTTCCACGTCTCGTCGGCGGAGTCCACAGTGACCGTGGAGGACAATCAGGCCGCGTCCGTGGTCGTCGCGACGGAAAATGGGCTGGACGACCTCTTCTTCGTGAAGACGACCGGCAAAACGTGGAGTTCGCTCTATTCGGCGAAGCACGTCGGCTTGCTCGATGGATGGACGGGCACCAACGAGAAAGTCGCCCTCACCGGGAAAAACCAGTTCGGCGACATCTTCATCGGCTCCTCGGACGCCAGTATCCTCCTGCTCACCGATGACGACCAAGGCGACGCGTTCTTCTTGGATGACATCTACTCCGCATTCCCCGAAGGAGAAGACGTCCAGGCACGCATATCGAAAATCTACGAAATCTGCGCAGGCGCGGGCGACGACATCGTGGATTTGACCAGCCAGCGCTTCGAGTATGTCGGCACCGGCATGGCCGTCTGCGGCGGCGCCGGCGATGACGTCATCTGGGCGAACAAAGGCAAGAACCTCCTCTACGGCGACGCGGGCAACGACCGCATCGTCGGCGCCTCTGGCAAAGAACTCATCGTTGGCGGTTCGGGCAATGACTCCCTCCACGGCGGCGGGGGCGATGACTTCTTCACCTTCGGCGGAAATTGGGGCAACGACACCGTGGAGCAGCTCGCTGACGGAAAGATCACGCTGTGGTTCAAGGAGGGCGACGACTCCAAGTGGGACGAAGCCACGCTCACCTACACGGATGGCGCGAACTCGGTCAAAGTCATCGGCGACTGCACGAACATCGACCTCATGTTCGGCGCGGGCGACGATGCGGAGCGCTTCGCATCATTCAGCGCAGCCGGCGCCTTCAGTGACTTCGTCACCGATACCATCTTCCATAAGAAAGACCCGGGCATGCTCGCTTAGCGAGGGAAAAACGACGTTTCACAACTGCTTCATAAATCAGAATCCGTGAGTTTCGGGATTTCGCGTCAAAGCGTGTGTTTTTTCGAAACTGTGCTATAATAGCGTAGAACCGGAAAAAGACTTGCAATGGCGCAGAGTCGCGAAATTCCGGTTCCAACCACAACAAAAAAACAATTAAGCCATTAATCTTTAAGGCTTAAAATGTTTTATAACACCCTCTCGCGGCCGAACCTTGAGGAGAATCGGGCATGGGACACCAATACGACTACTACGATGGGCTGTGGAAAATTCCACAGAAAAAGGTCCTACAGGTCCTAAAGCTCCCAATGAGCAAAAAAGTTTTTGAAATAAGGTAAAACAAAGGGAAGGAGCAACACGATGTCTTACCACTACACGAGCAAGTGCACCTATTATTACGACGCGACGCTGACACAGGACCTGCTGACCAAGTACATCAACACCCTGTCCTCGAGCACAGCCACCAAGACCGATACGACTTACTTGGGTAACATTGCCACGATGTCGCGTTTCACCGGATCGCGTCACGAGCCCAACCCAGACATCACCTCCGGCGAGTCCGAAGAGCAGCAACCTTCGATTGTCGAGCACGACTATGTGAACTTCGTGAACGCCACCGGGGTGAATTTCGACCAGGCGCGCAGCGCCGCCGTCGCGGCCGGACTCTCCGCCAACACGATTCCGAACGCCATCAACCTGAACGACTCCGGCCTCCAGGCGACCAACATCACCTTCGCCAACGGCGGTTACGCCGGAGCACACGCCAGCAATACGACGCTCTCGAACCTGACCTTCCTCGGCAGTGGCGGCATCGTCGAAGTGGGCGGCGGCTTTGTCAACGACGCCAACGACAACCCAATCTACGTCGGCGGCCAGGCGTTGAACGGCCTGACCGCGGAGGAGGACCTCGACCTGGTCGTGCTGTATCCTCCGTCCAAGCAGGCCGCCACCTCCGCCGTCACGGCGACCAACATCACCGTCAGCCGGAACCTGCGCCAGTTGGTTGTCGCTGCGGTGGACCGTTACAGTTACTACGGCCAGAATGCGGACAGCAATTTCCCTGGCACCGGCGTGGAGGCGTCCAAGATCACGGTTCACGGCGCACTCGAATACGTGTACATCGGCAACGGGGCTCGCGTGGACAGCCTGACGGTCGGCGACTGGAAGCAGTGGGGCGACGGCGAGGCGAGCGCGTTCATATACGTCTCCGGCGGCAGCGTCTCCCACTTCTCCGCCACCTACATGAACGTTTATTCCGGCGGCACGGCCACGAACATCAACCTTGGCTTCGGCGGCGAGGTGACCGTCATGGGGCCGGAGGACAGAGTGTCCTCCTCGTGGAATGCGACTACCCAGCAATGGGAGGTCACCACGAGCTACGCCTCTGGCGCGGGCGGCGTGCTCACGGATTTCAAGATGGCGACCAGCGGCGGCATCCAGTTCACCGGAACCAGCGCCTCCGAGCTGAACCAAAAACTATGGGACAAACCGACGAACGGCTACGGCAACCGCCCATATATGAACGGCTACCTCGCGGGGGCTCCGCAGAGCGCGTACATCGAGTTCCAGTCCAACACCAGCGGGCGCAACATCGAGATCGGGAACGGTGGCTCCATGCGGATCAGCTCCGGCGCGTCCGTCACCAATCTCTCCATGACCGCGCTGAACAACGCCAGCGTATGGGTCGCGAACAGCAGCGGCGGCTCGGACATGTGGATCGGCGACCGCGGCGCGAAGCTGACCATCAACGACAATGCCGTCGTCTC
>JAFYIW010000055.1 GCA_017538465.1 Victivallales bacterium | reverse complement strand
TCCTGCCGAACGGGTGCGATGGTCTCCAGTTCGAAGAAACGCGCATCCGGACCATAGAAGATGCTGTAGGCGTCGCATTCGGCGAAGGGCCCGCGCGGCTGGTCGTTGTCCGCGATGTCGATTCTCACGCCCTGGTCATAATCACATATTTTTCTTATAATCAACAAGTCGTTTTCGGGGACAATCGCTCCGACATATTCCGGCGCGGCGGTTTCCGGGAGAGCCACCTGAAGGCGTTCCTGAGCCTTGAAGCGGAAACGGAAACAGCCGTCCGCCCAGTCGATGTACGGTGTGGGGTCGCTGTAGAACTCGCCGTGGAGTCTTGGGCGGGCGAGTTTTCCGAAGCCAAACGTCTTCGGGGTGAGGTCGAATTGCTCCAGGCTCCACGCCGCCAACAGGAAATCAGCCAGCGGTTCGTGAAGCGCGAGGGAGTCCTCCGCGCGATACGCCAAGCCTTTTAACCCATACTTTAGGGCAAGCGTGGTTTCCATTGGCGTGACGACTCGGCGGTAGCGCATTTCCCCTTCCACGCCCCTGCGGTTCACCAGGCGGATGGTCTTCTCGACGCCAAAGCCGTCCGCCAATGGCTGGGCGGGGACGGCGTTGATGCCCTCCTGCACATACCACGCTCCGCCGTCTGGCGGATAGTTGAAGGCGAACGGCCCACCTTCGGGAGCAGGCCAGAGGGAGTTCCCGCCGAGGTTATTGAACTCGGCGGGCGAGGGGTTGGCCGCCAAGGCGACGTCCAGCCGATGCAGAAGACATCCATCCAGTTCGGCGAAGATGCGTCCCTGGAGTTCGCCTGAGACATACACGGTCCCGTCCCCCACGTGTTGCCGCAGTGCATTTGCGAGGATGTCTTTGCTTGAAACCATGATGTTCCTACAGCACGACGGGCTGGTTGTATTTGCTGCCAAGGACCTCGGTTCCGTCGGGGCGGATGATGATGCCCTTCTCCCAGCGCAGCCCGAAGTCTTTGCCGGAGAAGAAGGTGTCGGCCTGGAAGGTCATGTTGGCCTCGAGAGTGTATTCGGAGGTGGACTCCATCCAGGGGCGTTCGACCTCCATCATGCCGATGGAGTGGAAGGGGCCATAGACCAGGTAGTCGCCGTAGCCCTGGTCGCGCACCCACTGCTCGTAGGCACGCACCAGTTCGCCGACGTTCTTGCCCACGCCGGTCTGCGCGATGGAGTGCAGATGCGCCTCCAGCCCGAACTTGACCAGCTTCTCCTGCTCGGCGGGCAGCGCGCCGAAGGAGAGCGGGATGCCGATGGAGGAGGAATATCCGTCCACGCGGGCGCCGATGTTGAGCTGGATGAGCTGGTGCTCCTTGAGGGTGTTGTGGGTGGGACGGCAGATGGCGTTGTTGGTGCGCTCGCCGCAGAAGCAGTAGAGCGCGTGGCCCTCGTATTCGCCGCCGTTCCTGTAGATTTCGCGCTGGGCGATGCCGATGACCTGGAACTCCGTCATTCCGGGCTTGATTTCGCCCAGAATCGCGTCCACGGCGGTCTCGACGATGCGGAAGGCCTCGCGCATGCACGCCAGCTCGTTGGCGGACTTGACGTAGCGCAGGGGCAGCAGCGTCTCGTCGGCCTTCACGATCTCGACATCGGGCAATTGCTCCTTCAGTGCGAACCACACTGGCAGCGGGGTGATCGCCCAGCTGCAGATGCCCAATTTCTTCAGCGGACGGTCGCCCATCGCGGCCTTCACCACGTCCGCGTAGGTGTCCAGCTTCATTCCAGGGTAGTCGGGTTCCGCCATCTCGCGGTAGGTGAGCATCGACTTCACCGTCGGGAGGACATTGCGGCCCAAGCCATACTTGCCGCTCTCGGGTCCAGTGATGAGCACTGGCGTGCCCACGGCGGGCACGAAGACCGCCGCCGCCTCGAAGGTCGGCCACTGCTCGGTGAGATAGCGCACGTTTGCCATGTCGGACTCGTTGCCGTGGACGAGACAGGCGTCCAGCCCGGCGGCCTGGATGCGCGCCTGGAAACGTGCGATGCGGTCGAGAAATTCACTGCGGGGGATTTTCAGTGCTTGGTCCATTTGGTCTCCTTGTTTTGAATCTCGATTATTGACACAAAAATGCTAATTCCTCATTCCTCACGGTGCCGGATGCACCGGTGCAAAACCTGCAATTCCTCATTCCTCATTCCTCATTCCTCATTTAACAAGTGATTTCCTTGGCCATCTTGAAGATGGAGCCGAAGGCCTTGAGCTTCTTGATGAGGACATCGAACTGCCCGGTGGCGTATTCGCCGCAGTTCTTGACGAAGGTCTGGTCGGGCAGCACCGCTCCTTCGCCGTAGTAGAGCAGCCCCTTCGGCATCTCGGCGAACTCCCATGGATGCATATACATGCAGATGAACGGGCTGGCGCCATGCGCCTCGCAGTAGGCGCAATATCCGCGCAAGTGCTTCATCACGGCCTCGGCATCCTCCGTGCGCCACAACGGCCACTGATCCATGTCGCGTCCATAGGGATCGTGGGACTCCATCGAGAGGTCGGCGAAGTTGGGCAGTTCGACGAGTTTCAAGTCGCCGACCTTGGTCCAGTCCTCGCGGCTGGGATGGTAGGGTTCAAGACGCTCGCGGTAGAAATACATCGGATAGGAGGCATCGGCGTGGTAGCCCAAGTCCTCCAGCGCGTTGCAGACGGCGGTCGACCCGAAGAGCCGCGGGCTACGGAAGCAGGATGGCCGCACACCCGCAATTTTCTCGATGATCTCGGTGTTGCGCTCCAGACGGTGGAAAACCTCCTCCGGCAACGGCGGAATCATTCCGGGGATGTCGAAGAGCTGGTCGCCCACGGTCTCGTGGTAGAGCGAGTGTGCGCCGATCTCGTGGCCGGCGTCCCGCACCATCGCCACCACCTCGGGGTTCTTCTGTGCCGCGTCCCCCGTGAAGAAGAAGGTCGCGTGGATGTCGTTCTCCTTCAGGACGCGCAGGATGTTCTCCGTGCCGGGACGGAAACCCTTGTACCAGGGAGTCCAGCTCCCGATGTCGGTCTCCATGTCAAAGCCAAAGACGGTCGTGATGCTCATGATGCTTTACGCAAACAGTGAAGTGGTGAATGAAATCCTATGGGTGTACTCGCTGGCGACGCAGGAACTTCCAGGCTCTCCTTGAAGATGGCATGTAGGCGTAATATAACATTCTTTCGTTTCGTGGGACTACGACATTTTCTAGGGGACTAGACGGACATCGGACACTAGCACTTACAGCCAGATGATATCCTGGTGGTATTTCGCGATGAATTTGCACCAAGAATTCATGCCCAGATCTACACCAAGACGGCTCTTCCACTGAGAAAACCGCTTGTGAGCGTTTCCCCCCTTGCATGCGGTGTTTTTCTTTTTTTACTTGTTTTTTTGCCGGGCTTGTTGTTTTTTACTTGTTTTTCTGTTATTTTTTTACTATAATCCAAAATGGAACTTTGTCAATTGTTTACACGG
>JAFYIW010000054.1 GCA_017538465.1 Victivallales bacterium | reverse complement strand
TTCTCCGACTACAACCTGGCCTGGCTGAAGATCGTGCACTGCCTTCGCTCCACGGGGCTGCCGATAACGGAGGTGCGCCGCTACATCCAGATGTGCCAGGAGGGAGATTCGACCATCCCCGAGCGCGCGGCCATGATCGCCGCCCAGGAGAAATCGCTCAGGGCGCAGCTGGACGAGCTGAACCGCCAGATGGAGATCCTCCAATACAAGAAGCACTACTACGAGACGCTTCTCGCGGGGAAGTCCAAGGACAGCTGCAATCCCGCGAACCTCCAGGAGCCGGACGTCTCACCCGAGAAGGCAAAATGAGCATTTCAATCCATTCAACTAGGAGCACACCATGAAGAAAGTACTCATCATCTCCGCGTCGCCCCGCAAGGGCGGCAATTCCGACACTCTCTGCGACCAGTTCGCCAAAGGAGCAGCCGAGGCTGGACATGAGGTCGAGAAGATTCGCCTGGCCGAGAAAAACGTCGGCTTCTGCAGCGGCTGCTATGCCTGCCAGAAATTGAAGAAGTGCGTCAAGAACGACGACGCCAACGAAATCATTGAGAAGATGCTCTCCGCCGACGTCATCGTCCTGGCGACGCCCGTCTATTTCTACTCGATGGCCGCGCAGCTCAAGGCGCTCATCGACCGCACGGTCTCGCGGTGGGATGACTTCGGTCGCTTCAAGGGCACGGAGTTCTGGCTGGTCATCACGGCGGCGGACGAAAGCCACGACATGATGTCCGCCACCCTGGAGGGGCTGCGCGGGTTCATGCGCGACTGCATGGAGGGCTCCATTGAACGCGGCGTCATCTACGGCACGGGGGCATACGAGAAGGGCGCAGTCAAAGCGCTTCCCGTGTTCCAAGATGCATACGAGGCTGGAAAGTCTTGTTGAGCAATTCACGCTTTCGGAGAATCCAAATGAAGAAGACCATCATACTTTTAACCTTATTATTGACTTTGCAGGGGGCATTCGCCATGGACATTACACTCACGCCAAAGGAACTCGCCATCGTCGATTTGTCCGCCGCCACCGCGCGGGGCGACCAGACCGCGCTGGCCGCCGCGCTGAATCGGGGCTTTGACGCAGGACTTACTCTGAACGAAGCTAAAGAGCTTGTCGGCCAGCTCTATGCCTACTGCGGCTTCCCGCGTGCGCTCAATGCAGCCGCGACGCTGATGAAAGTCGCTTCCGAAAGGAAGCCCGCCGAGGGGCGCACACCAAACCCGCCTCCGCAGGGCAAGGCCATCGAATTCGGCACCGCCAACCAGACGAAGCTCTGCGGGCGTCCAGTAAAGGGACATCTGTTCGACTTCCATCCGCAGTTGGACGAATACCTCAAGGCGCATCTCTTTGGTGACATCTTCGCGCGGGACAATGTGGACTGGCGCACCCGTGAAATCGCCACCATAGCCGCATTGGCGGCGCGCCCGGAGACAGCCCCGCAGATGAAGTCGCACATCGCCGTCGGCAAAGTCAATGGCGTCACTGATGCGCAGGCGCAGGAGATTGTCGCCCGAGTGCAGCGTCCAGCTGAACCCGAACAGTTGCCGCCCGACTGGTCGGCGTTTCCCGTCGGCGAGCCGAATGTCGCCTACGCCAAGTACTTCATAGGCAAGAGCTTCCTCGCACCAGTCTCACGCGAACAACTTCATATCAGCGCTGTGACCTTCGAGCCAGGCTGTCGCAACAACTGGCACATCCACCACGCGAAGAGCGGCGGCGGGCAGATTCTCATCGTCACAGCTGGCGAGGGCTTTTATCAGGAGTGGGGCAAGCCAGCGCGGCGCATCCGCAAGGGCGACACGGTGAACATCCCCGCAGGCGTCAAGCATTGGCACGGCGCCGCACCTGACTGCTGGTTCCAGCACATCGCTTTGGAAGTCCCTGGCACGGAGCAGTCCAATGAATGGTGCGAACCAGTCGATGACAAGGCATACGCAGAGGCGACAAAATAGCAAAGAATTTTATAAAACCAAGGAGACAATACCATGATGAAACATTCTGCTTTGGCAATCACGTTTGCGCTGGCCGCATTGCTGCAGCTTTGCGGCTGCGTGAAGGGAAATGCAACAACTGAAACTGAAAAAGGAGCCACCACCATGAACAACAACACTGCCAAGTCACTTGTCGTATGCTTCTCAGCCACCGGAAACACAAAAGGCGTGGCGCAGCGGCTCGCCACGGCGATCGGCGGGGATTTCGTGGAAATCGTGCCCGCAAAACCCTATACCGCTGCCGACCTGGATTGGCGGGACAAGAAAAGCCGCAGCTCCGTCGAGATGGCTGACCGCAAGAGCCGCCCTGCCATCGCAACTGCCGTGCCCGCCCTGGCAGACTATGCGACGGTGTTCGTCGGCTTCCCGATATGGTGGTACCGTGAGCCCTCCATCATAGACACCTTCGTGGAATCTAACGCCGAGGCACTTGCGGGGAAGACCATTGTCCCCTTCGCCACATCAGGCGGCAGCGGCATGGGAGACTCCACTGCCAACCTTCAGGCGCTTGCGCCAAAGGCGAAGGTCGTCGAAGGCCGCCGCTTCAGCACCTCCGTTGATGCGGACACGCTCAAGAAATGGGCTGCTGAGTTTGTGAAATAAGAGTTACAATGCTGGGCTGATATGAACCGACGCGATTTCATCCGGAATATGGCGGTCGTGACTGCCGGCGCGACCGTAATCGGCGTGGGAGGCCTTGCGTCGTCCCTGCTGGCCGAAGAGAAGAAGGTGAAAGGCAAGATGAAGATACTCGTTCTCACAGGGAGCCCGCGCAAGGGTGGCAACTCCGCCACGCTGGCCGACCATTTCATCAAGGGCGCAAGGGAGGCTGGCCATTCGATTGAGCGCTTCGACGCGGCGTTCAAGAAGGTGCATCCCTGCATTGCCTGCAACTCCTGCGGGATGGACGGGCCGTGCGTGTTCAAGGACGACTTCGAGTTTGTGCGCAGGCACATCATTGACGCCGCCTGCGTGGTGTTCGCCACGCCGATGTACTATTTCGGAATCTCCGCGCAGCTGAAGGCAGTCATTGACCGCTTCTACGCCATCAACAGCTCGATCCACGTGCCGAAGAAGGCGGTTCTTCTGATGACCTACGCCAACACCGCAGCGTCGGAGGCCGTGCCCATCAAGTCGCATTATGAGGTGCTGCTGAAGTACCTTGGCTGGACGGATGCGGGGCAGGTCATCGCGTCCGGGGTCTGGCCAGTCGGTGCGATTGCGCATACCAAGTATCCCGAACAGGCCTATCAGTTGGGAAAGCATATATAATGGAGATTATTCACAATGAACAGACGTGATTTCATCAAAAGCGCCCTCACGGTCGCAACGCTCGCACCACTCGCAAAAGTCGCGTCCGCAGCGGAAAAAGGAGGACTAATGGACAACACGGAAAAAGAAATGAAGGTGACGCGCCGCCCCTATCGGAACACGGACATGACCATGCCGCTCCTGGGCTTCGGGCTGATGCGCCTTCCGCAGAAGGACGGCAAGGTCGATTATGCCACAGCCGAGAAGATGGTCGCCAAGGCGATGGCGGCGGGATGCAACTACTTCGACACGGCATACATGTACCATGGCGGCGAGAGCGAAAGGTTCGTCGGAGATGTCTTGTCCAAATACCCGCGCGATAGCTACTTCCTCACCAGCAAGATGCCGATTGCGATGATGAACTCGGCGTCTGACAACGAGCGCATCTTCAAGGAGCAGCTGGAGCGCACGAAAGCGGGGTACTTCGACTTCTATTTCATGCACTGGCTCAACGCCGCCCACTGGGAGAAGGCGAAGAGCTTCGGGACGCTTGAGTTCATGAAGAAGATGCAGGCTGAAGGGAAAATCCGCCGTCTGGGCTTCTCCTTCCACGGTGAGCCCGAGACGCTGGAGATTATTGCCAAGGCGTTCCCTTGGGACCTGGTGCAAATTCAGCTCAACTACCTGGACTGGGAGCTGTGCCGTTCGGGCGAGCAGTACGAGGTGCTTTCGAAGCTCGGCATCCCAATCTCCGTGATGGAGCCGCTCAAGGGCGGGACGCTGGTCAGGCTCACGCCCGATTCGAAGAAGATCTTCGAGCAGGCGAATCCAAACGCCAGCATCGCCTCCTGGGGGCTGCGCTACGTGGCATCATTGCCGAACATCCAGGTCGTCCTGTCTGGAATGTCTGCCATCGAGCACATGGAGGACAACCTCAGGACTTTCTCTCCGCTTGTTCCGCTGAGTGATGACGAGCGCAAGGTCATCGCGCAGGCTCTTGTGGCCTACCGCAAGTCAGGGGCCGTGCCCTGCACCGTCTGCCGCTACTGCTCGCCGTGTCCTGTCGGCGTCGATATTCCGCGCAATCTCGCTTTGCTCAATCAGGTCAAGGGCGGGCTGCCGCTGTTCCACGCCAAGCTCGTCTATGACGCCATGCAGGAAGATTCGCGGGCATCGTCGTGCGTCGCATGCGGGGCGTGCAAGAAGAAGTGCCCGCAGTCCATTGACATCCCCAAATACATGAAGGAAATCGCGGCAACGTTCAAATAAGCCGCCTCAAATGAGGAATGATGCATGAATAATGAAGCAACCATAGCTGCGCTCCTGACCGCTGCAATACTCACAGGTGTCATTCACACGGCGGCTGGTCCAGACCACTATCTGCCGTTCATCGCGATTTCCAAAAGCCGTGGCTACGGCTACCTCGAGACCATTCTCTGGACGGTGGTCTGCGGCATCGGCCACGTGGGCAGCTCGATGTTGATTGCGCTGGGCTTCATGCTCTTTGCGGAGCTCCTGACCAGGACACGCCTGGAGTGGCTGGAGGCCTGGCGCAGCGACATCGCCGCATACGCCATGATCGGCATGGGGGCGGCCCTTCTCCTCCATTCGCTGTATGGACGCTGGAAACACCATCCACGCTCGCATTGCCATGTGCATGCAGACGGAACGGTCGAGCACCATACCCACGCCCCTGCTGAAATCCACCCCAGCGGCAGGCTCTCCTACTGGGTGGTTTTCATCATCTTCGTCCTCGGCCCATGCGAGGCGATGCTGCCTCTCCTGACCGCTTCGGCTGCACTTGGTGCGATGAGCGTCGTATGGGTCTCGCTGGTTTTCAGCCTTGCCACAATCGCGACGATGGTCGGCCTGGTGATGGCGGGACGTTTTGGCCTGAACATGCTGCGCTTCCCCTGGCTGGAGAAGTTTGCCCCTGAAATCGCGGGCGGCACAGTCATGGCCTGCGGGCTTGCCATCGTCTGCCTTGGGCTATGAAGGCAGGCCAGCGATAATCAGTTTTTTGAGGAATCGACATAACAAGTGAATTGAGTTTGAATAAGACAGGTAACACGGAGACAAGAACAATGAAAAGACATTTGTGGATGATTCTGACAGCGGCGCTGATGTTCGGATGCGGCAAAGCTATGGTGGACAACGCACCCAGGCAGGCGGCACAGCCGCCTGCCGCAACACAGCCTGCGAACGAAGCAGTGCCTTCTTATGAGACAACGGACGAGAATGCGCCCGTCGTCTATTTCACGAAGGACATCTCGCCGGCGGGGCTGGTGAAAGCCTACAAGGCTCTTGGATGGACACCAAAGGGTAAGGTCGGCATCAAGATCAGCACCGGCGAATCCGCGAAAACCAACCATCTGCGACCCGCGCTTATCAAAGACTTGGTGCAGATGCTCAACGGGACGATTGTGGAGTGCAACACCGCCTACGGCGGCAGCCGCGCCACGTCCGCCATGCACCACCAGGCCGTCAAGGAGCGTGGCTACCTCGACATCGCGCCGTTCGACCTGCTGGACGAGGAGGGATACATCACGCTGCCCGTCAACGGCAAGGTGCTGAAGGAGGACTACGTCGGCTCCCACTTCAAGAGCTACGGCTCCTATCTGGTGCTGTCACACTTCAAGGGACATCAGATGGGCGGCTTCGGCGGTGCGCTCAAGAACCTGTCCATCGGGTTTGGCAGCGGCACCAGCGCAAAGAAATCTGGCAAGGCCATCATCCACACAGGCGGCAAAAGCGATTCCAGCATCAACTGGAAAACCGTGGAGCAGATTCCCTTTCTTGAAGCGATGGGCGAGGCGGCGGTGGCCGTCTGCCAGGCAATGGACGGCGGCCGAAACATCGCCTTCGTCAACGTGATGAACCGCCTGAGCGTCGATTGCGACTGCAACGCCAATCCAGCGGAGCCTGACATGCACGATATCGGCGTCCTTGCCTCGCTTGACCCGCTGGCGCTTGACCAGGCCTGCATCGACAAGGTCTGGCAGGCCTCAGATTCCGCCAGCCTCAAGGCACGAATCGACCGCCAGCAGGGCCGCCATATTCTAGAGTACACGGACACCCTTGGCGTCTATCACCGCCGCTACCGCCTGGTCAACCTGGACAAATAGCCTATGCCTGAAATCCTCCAGCGCGAGGCGATATACCTCTGGTACTATGCCGACCTCCAGTTCCGCCAGATTTTCTGGTACTGGGTGCTTGGCATGGCGCTGGGGTCGCTTGTGTCCGTTTTCGCCAAGAATGGCATTCACCGTCTCTGCGCCCGTCTTGGGCAACATCTGACGGGACCAGTTGGGTGGATTGCCGCCAGCCTTCTCGGCATCGTGTCGCCCCTGTGCATGTACGGAACGATTCCCATCTGCGCGACCTTCTCGCAGAAGGGGATAAAGGAGGATTTCCTTGCGGCTTTCATGATGAGTTCCATCCTGCTGAATCCGCAACTCATCATCTACAGCGCCGCATTGGGGCGCACTGCGCTGGGCATCCGCATCATCGCGTGTTTTTTATGCGGGATATCCGCAGGCGCCCTGATTCATTATTGCTTCAATGGAAAGACCTTCTTCAACTTCAAGGGCTTCGCGGAAAAGGCGGGACACGACACCCATCCGAATCCGTTCCTGCGCTTCCTGTTCAATCTGGGGCGCAACCTTAAAGCGACGGGGCCGTGGTTTGCGCTTGGCGTTCTGCTCTCCGCGCTTTTCCAACGCTATGTTCCCGCCGAACTGATCGGAAAGCTCTTCGGACCGCAAAGGCAGTTTGGTCTTCTGCTTGCGGCGACGGTCGGCGTTCCGCTCTACGTCT